>DETU01000018.1 GCA_002362175.1 Ruminococcus sp. UBA3280 | reverse complement strand
TGTATCATTATATCATATCGGGTTGATTTTGTCAAGACTTTTTCAAACTGTTGGTAACTTTTGTTGCTAACAGTTTTTTCATTTTGAAAAACTGTAATATCAAAATAAAGGAGTAAAAAATATGTATGAACTTATTAACAATGTACCATTGCAAATCAAAGAGTACAAGGGACAACGTGTCGTAACATTCAGGGATATTGACACAGTCCATAACAGACCGGAGGGAACAGCAAGAAAACGTTTTAACGACAACAAAAAACATTTTATTGAAGGTGAGGATTACTTCAAAGTTTGTTCGTCCGAAATTCGGACAAACAAAATCATGGATATATCGCCAAAAATACAACGTGATATTATTCTTCTTACGGAAAGTGGATATCTTATGCTTGTGAAATCTTTTACAGACGAACTTGCATGGAACGTACAACGTCAGCTTGTAAAGACCTATTTCAAAGTGCAGGAAATCAAAAATTCCTATGATGAAAGCATTATAAAATCAGCGATTAAAGAAGCAGTAACAGAAGCGGTAAGCGAAACGGTCAAAGTACTGTCGCCGTTTCTGACACTCCCACCCGTTAAAGACAATGTTAAGACAATCAAAAAGCCGTACAAATATAATTCGTCAAAAATATTCAAACTTCCTTCCGAAATCAGAGAACAGGTGGATAATATGATTATTTCGGGAAATTATTCCTGTCAGAAAATTGCGGACTTTATAGAGGAAAATACAGACATTGAAATTTCATACATGACGGTAAGCCGTTATATAAAAAAATATTTTATATTATAGAAATAAAATGATTTTATGAGTGAAATCACAATCAACAACACTAATGGTGTACTTACTGTATCAAGCTTACAGGTAGCCAAAGATTTTAGCAAACAGCACAAAAATATAGTTCAATCTATCGAAAATTTGTTAAAACAAACATCAGCTGAATTTTCAGCCGATGTCAAATCAGAATTTTTTGATATTCAAAATATGTTTATTGAAAGCACATATGCAGACAGTTATGGAAGATTTCAGAAATGCTATGACATAACCCGTGACGGTTTTTCACTTCTTGTCATGGGATTCACAGGAAAAAAAGCTCTTGAATGGAAACTAAGATATATAGAAGCTTTCAACAGCATGGAAAAACAGTTAACATATATCAATTCAGACATTGAAAAAATTGTCAGCGGAGTGCTTGATGAGAAGATAGAATCAATAGTTAAAAAAGCAGTTGCTGAAGCGGTAAGCGAAACGGTCAAAGTACTGTCGCCGTTCCTGACACTTCCACCCGTTAAAGACACTGTTAAGACAATCAAAAAGCCGTACAAATATAATTCGTCAAAAATATTCAAACTTCCTCCCGAAATCAGAGAACAGGTGGACAGTATGATTATTTCAGGAAATTATTCATGTCAGAAAATTGCGGACTTTATAACTTCAAACACAGGCATTGCAATATCTTATATGACCGTAAGCAGATACATAAAAAAGTACTTTAAGTTCTAAAAAAGTCAACCGCTTTTTAAAAAAAATCACGTCTTGCAAGCATTGCCAGTGTTATTGAAATATTTTCATTATGTACGACAACATTTTTAGGTACATTAAGATGTACAGACGCAAAGTTCAGAATATATTTTATACCTGATTCCGTCATTATATCGCATACTTCCTGTGCAGAGTTTTCGGGAACAGTAATAATGCCCGTCTTTATGTTCTCACTAATACAGAAACTTCTCATTTCACTTATATGGCGGACGGGCTTGCCATTTATAACAGTTCCTGCAAGTTTTTCATTGCAGTCAAAACCGCATACAATATCAAATCCGTAATCTGCGAAACTGTCCGAGCCGAGCATAGCTCTGCCGAAATTTCCCACGCCAGCCACAACAACGCCGTCATGGTTTTCAAAGCCGAGAAAACGACCAATATCGTTTATCAGTTCAGCAGTGATATATCCCGTTCGTGGACGACCGCCACGACTTACGGAAGCGAGGTCTTTTCTTACCTGAACATCATTGAGACCAAGAGCTTCAGCAATGGCGGTGGCGGAGATATTCCCTGATTTTCTGCTTTCGGGAAGTGATACAAGATAGCTGAAATATAGAGGGAGACGCTGTAATGTCTGTGAAGTTATATTTTTAGCCAATTTACAGACCTCCCTTTGATTTTTTCATACAACAGGATTTTCACGTTTTTATTTATTCTGCATATATTCGTCCATAGCTGCGGCTGCGGTTTTTCCTGCACCCATAGCAAGTATTACTGTTGCTGCACCTGTAACGGCATCACCGCCTGCATAAACGCCCTCTTTTGAAGTGAGACCGTTTTCGTCCGCAATAATTCCGCCCCATTTCTGAGTATCAAGACCGTTTGTAGTTGACTTGATAAGCGGATTTGGCGATGTACCGATTGACATTATAACGCTGTCCGTTTCAATTTCAAAAAATGCGTCGGGAACAGGCACAGGCTTTGCTCTTCCTGAAGCGTCAGGCTCGGAAAGTTCCATCTGCTGACATACTATACTTTTTACCCAGCCGTTTTCGTCGGACTTGATTTCAACGGGATTTGTAAGGAACTTGAAAATAATTCCCTCTTCCTTAGCGTGTTCAACTTCTTCGGCACGGGCAGGGAGTTCGTTTTCAGTACGTCTGTAAACAATATATACGTCCGCACCCATTCTCTTGGCACAGCGTGCAGCGTCCATTGCAACGTTACCGCCACCGACTATAACAGCTTTCTTTCCTGTCTGAACAGGTGTGGAGCTGTCTGATTTATATGCTTTCATGAGATTTATTCTTGTAAGAAATTCGTTTGCGGAATATACACCGCTGAGGTTTTCGCCCTTTATATTCATGAATCTCGGAAGTCCCGCACCTGAACCGATGAATACACTTTCAAAGCCTTCTTCTTTCATGAGTTCGTCTACAGAAACGGTCTTGCCGACAACTGTATTTGTTTCGATTTTAACACCGAGTGCTTTAAGTCCGTCAATTTCTTTCTGAACGATAGTTTTAGGAAGTCTGAACTCCGGAATACCATAGGAGAGAACTCCTCCTGCAATATGTAAAGCCTCAAATATCGTAACGTCATAGCCCTTTTTAGCAAGGTCTCCTGCACAGGCAAGTCCCGACGGTCCTGAACCGATAACAGCAGTTTTATGACCGTTTAAAACGGGCTTTTCAACAGGAGTTTCAGGCTGTGCGTTGTGCCAGTCTGCAACAAATCTTTCAAGTCTGCCTATTGCAACGGGTTCACCCTTTATTCCTCTTATGCACTTACATTCGCATTGCGTTTCCTGCGGACATACTCTGCCACATACCGCAGGGAGTGAACTTGATTCTGTTATTATTTTATAAGCTTCTGCAAAATTTCCCTCTGCAACCTGCTGAATGAATGATGGTATATCTATCTGTACGGGACAGCCCTTTGTACATGGTTTATTCTTACAGCCGAGACATCTTTTAGCCTCATCTATAGCCTGTTCTTCTGTATAGCCGAGTGCTACTTCTTCAAAATTCTTATTTCTTACGTCCGGATTCTGCACGGGCATTTCATTTCTCTTTGACATATTAGGCATTTTATTTTACCTCCTGACTGAAAAGATTACAAGTATCTTCATGTGCCTTGCGTTCAAACGGTCTATACATCGCACCACGAGCCATAGCCTCGTCAAAATCTATAAGATGACCGTCAAATTCAGGACCGTCAACACAGGCAAACTTGGTTTCACCGCCGACTGTAAGGCGACAGCCTCCGCACATTCCCGTGCCGTCAATCATTATGGGATTCATTGACGCAACTGTGGGAATTTCGTACTGCTTTGTAAGCTGACAGACAAATTTCATCATGATAAGCGGACCTATCGTGATAACTCTGTCGTACTTCTCACCGCTTTCAATAAGCTTTTTGAGAGCGTCGGTAACAAGTCCCTTTTCACCTGCCGAGCCGTCGTCCGACATAAGAACGAATTTACTGCTTGCCTTTTTAAATTCGTCTTCAAGAATTACTAAATCCTTGTTTCTGAAACCTACTATTGAATGTACTTCTACACCGAGTTCGTGAAGTTTCTTTGCAACGGGATAAGCTATCGCACAGCCTACACCACCGCCGACTACAGCGACTTTTTTAAGTCCGTCCGTTTCGGTAGCACGTCCGAGAGGTCCTACAAAGTCATGCAGACATTCTCCCTCATTCATATGATTGAGTTTTTCGGTAGTAGCACCTACAATCTGAAATATAATGGTAACTGTACCGTTTTCACGGTCAAAATCAGCAACAGTAAGCGGAATACGTTCTCCTTCCTCATCTGTTCTGAGAATAATAAACTGTCCGGGTTCACATTTTTTCGCAACTTTCGGAGCATTGATTTTCATAAGGGTAACAGTCGGATTAAGACTTTTCTTTTCTACAATTTCAAACATTGTCCTTACTTTCCTTTCATAAAAATATGCCGTCCCCAAATGAACGGCATCGGATTATAAATATTATATCACATGATTCTTTAACAGGGAAATATAATATTTTAATATCGATATTCTGTTATCGATATTGAAAGTATGAAAACAGATTTATCAAAATATATAATCTGCACAAAAAATTCTTCAATGTAAACGCACTGTAATATTACCGCACTTCTTCATAAAGAATAATTATATTCCGTTTTTTATATGTCAGATTAACGGTATTCCGCAAATGCCGCTTCATTGCGGACTTCATAAAACTTGTTTACAAGGCGTAATTCCATATCTGAAAGTTTATGACCTGTGGAATATATAAGCATATCTTTGAAACTGTTGTCACGGAAATTACATTTTCTCTGAACAAGGTTATATTTTCCGCAGAGACTTTTCGGAACAGGAGAGTCAAGCATGAATGAATTTGGAACAGTAAGCAGAAAATCCAAAGCACTGCCTCTGTCGTACATACAGACTTTCCTTACAGGAATATCAGCCGGACGGTTGGCGGTAAAAAGTTTTTCAACAGCCCCCGAAACATACGGTACAGCGTCATCACCCTGAGTGAGTTCTATATATTTACAGGAAAGTTCAGAATACTGGATATTTTCGGAATGTGCGGCAGGGTGTTCGTCCGACATGACAGCCAGCATTTCATATTCCCACAGTAATTTACTGCTTAAATTTTTTTCGTCAAGAAAATCGGTGAAATATTTTTCATGTGCGGTATTGAATCTTACTATTCCGAAATCATAACCGTTGTCACGGACGTTTTCTATAGTACGCAGGGAATTTGTCTCACAGAAATAAACTTCCATATCGTCGGAATTATCGGTTTCGGCGATATATTCAGAAAAAGCCTTTGAAATATAACCCGTTCGTGGAACGGAAATACGGAGCTTGTTATTCTTGTATTTTTCGGGTGAATGTATAGCTTCCATGTTGTCTATCTGCATAAGAACCTGTTTGGCATATCCAAGAAATTTCAGTCCTTGGTCAGTGGGAATAACGCCCTTTGATGTACGGCGGAATATAGTTATTCCGAGAGTATTTTCCAGTTCTTTTATAGCTTTGCTCAGATTAGGCTGAGCCATGTACAGATTTTCGGCAGCCTGAGTGATTGAACGTGTTTTCTCAATTTCGACCGCATACCTGAAATGAAGTGTATTCACAGCTTTGCCCTCCTTTTATTCATCTGTTATTTTTTGCTGCCGGGAGTTATTTCCTCAATATCCCAGTGTTTTACTTTAGGTTTCTTTACTTCTTCAATAACAGGCACTTCCTCCTGCGGTTCTTCTTCCTGTACAAAAGTACTTTCAGGAATTTCCTTCACAGGTTTACACGGATTACCGACTGCAACAACCCCTGAAGGAATGTCCTTTGTTACAACACTTCCTCCGCCTATTACAACATTGTCGCCGATAGTTACACCCGGCATAACGCTGACATTTCCGCCAATCCATACATTGTTTCCGACTTTTATCGGCTTTGCATATTCAAGACCCGCATTGCGTACCTTATAGTCAAGAGGGTGACCCGCCGTATAGAATCCGCAGTTTGGACCTATAAAAACGTTGTCGCCGAAAATAACTTCTGCACAGTCAAGAATCACAAGATTATGGTTTGCATAGAAATTATCACCGAGTATTATATTATATCCATAATCACAGAAAAAATTCGGTTCAATCCATGTATTCTCACCTTTGAAAGCAATAATTCTGCTCAGCAGTCTTTCTTTTTTCTGAAAATCGTTATAAGTGGCGGAATTGTATTCCATACATAATTTCTTTACGCTTATTCTGTCGGCGGTGAGTTCCTTGTCACCGCCGTTATAGAGTTCACCTGCCTGTAATTTTTCCTTTTCGGTCATAACAGACCCTCCTTATCTTTTACTTCCCTTTGCACCGAAACTACCGCCCATAGCAAGTATATTTGTATCAAATGAATAGTTTATCTTTTCACCCATTCTGTAACGTTTAAGTGCAAGCTGTATCATTCTCTCGAGGAGTTCGGCATATTTGACACCCTTAGGTTCCCAGAGATAGAATGCGAGCGAACCGGGAATAGTATTTATTTCGTTTATGTATATTTTGTTGTCGGACATATCAAGCATGAAATCTATACGTGTAACGCCGTTACAGCCGAGATAACGGAAAGCGTCAACAGCAGTTCTTCTTACAAATTCGTCCTGTTCGGGAGTGATGTCGGCAGGAATTTTTCTTTTGAGGGTAGCCATTCCCTTGCTTCCGCCTGACTTTCCGCCACCACCGACGTATTTCTGTTCAAAGCTTAGAATATCATCATCACTTGCCTGTACAGGTTCTTCACATATTGAAGCCTCTGCTGACTCACTGTCACCGACTACCGAGCAGTTTATTTCTTTAAGGTTTACAACAGCAGGTTCTACAAGTATTCTGTCTGAAAACTCAAAGGCATTTTCCATTGATTTAATAAGACCATCTCTGTCGGAAGCTTTGGAAATACCCACGCTTGAACCGAGATTTATAGGCTTTACAATTACAGGATAACCGAATTTTGATTCAACTTTGTCTGCACATTCTTCAATTCTGTCAATCTCAAAAGAAGAAAAACGGCAGCAGTCAAGTACAGGGAAACCAGCGTCTTTGAGCAGTATTTTCATAACAAATTTATCCATTCCGACAGCCGATGCGAGAACATCACAGCCAACATATGGAATGTCCAAAGTCTGTAAGTATCCCTGCAAAGCACCGTCCTCAACGTTAGTACCGTGAACTATAGGGAAAGCAATATCAATATCCGAAATGACATTAGAACCGAATTTCTTCATCTTCTGACGGATAAGCTGTACTTTTCCCTCGCTTCTTACGAAAACACAAGCCGTACATTCTTTCAGAAGTTCAGGAATATCTTTGAATGAGTTTATGTCAAAAAGCTTTTCACCCGTCCAGAATTCATTTTGTTTTGTCATGTAGACGGGAATAATATTGTATTTTTCCTTGTTCATGCTTGCCATAGCCTGAACAGCCGAAATAACGGATACCTCATGTTCGACGCTTTTTCCGCCGAACAGAACAGCAAGATTGATTTTCATAATAAAATTACTCCTTTTATATAAATTAATAATTGTCGGGAAGGTCGTTTTCAAGAAGGACGATTTTTTTCTTGTCTGTCCTGTATTCCTGAACTTTTGCGAGAGCCTCGTTGAGACCGTCCGCAACATAGACGTTATTCATATCATAGCCTGCATCTTTAATGCCGTTGTAAATCGGTACTGTCTGAGTTTTTCCGACAAGTACGATATAATCACAGGCTTTTGAAGCTTCCTGTCCGAACTCGTAATTAAGTTCCTCCTGTTTTGCACCGAGTTCAACCATACCCGGAGTTACAAGGATTCTGCACGCATCGAACAGTCCGAGAACATTAAGGGCTGCACGGCAACCGCTTGGGTTTGAATTGTAGGCATCATCGATGTAGGTAAGATTACCGCCCTTGTCAAGTAACTGTAGTCTGTGCGGTACTGGTGAAATGCGTTTAACAGGAAGTATCAGTTTGTCGAGTGGTATTCCTATACCGTGACAGTATGCAATCGCTCCGAGAACGTTCTGCACATTGTGTTCGCCTAATAACTTCATAGTGAAACGACAGTTTTCACCGTCGGGAGTAGTCACGGTAAATTCCGTTCCTCTGTCAGATACGGAAATACCGGTTGCACGGTAGTCATTGTGTTCCTGCAAACCGTACATAATAGCGTTTTTGTACTGAGAGGCTTTTTTACGGATAAGTTCGTTGTCGCCGTTGAGGTAGATTTTACCACCGACTGCCTGAACACTGTCCGCAAGTTCAAACTTTGTATTGACAACGTTTTCAATAGAATTGAAAGTTTCAAGATGCTGAGGACCTACAGATGTTATAATGCCGTCATGTGGGTGGGCAATTTCACAGAGTTCCTTGATTTCATGTACACGTCTTGCACCCATTTCACATATAAAATACTCATGTGTAGGCTTTAAATGCTGTCTTACAGTGATAGTTACGCCCATAGGTGTATTGAAACTTTCGGGTGTTTTAAGGGTGTTATACTGTGAACTTAATAATTCACTTAAATAGAATTTCATACTTGTTTTGCCGTAACTTCCTGTAATGCCTATCTTATGGAGGTCGGGCATTTCTGACAGGATTCTTTTAGCGTCGTTAATATACCAGTTCTGTATATATTTCTCAATCGGCTTGTTAATCAGATTTGAAAGCGGTACAAGCAGGGGAGTAAGATAGAGTGCGTAGTTTACCATAATAAATGGCAGAATATTGCTGAACGGTTTCCAGCCAACACACTTACATGGAGTACTTCCCGAAATAGTGCCTACTGCAAACATTACAGCAACCAGAATGAAGAAAGTAACCATCATTCTCTTTACACGTGCCGTATATTTAAGTGGTTTTTTGAACTTCTTTGACGGTTTATTAAGAATCGGAAAGAAAATGTTAAGAACCGCAAAGACTATAAGCAACGGTATATTATAATCTGTGGCAAGTAATACAAACTGTCCCGTAAAAAGCACAAGCGGAAAAATATATCTCTTAAAATTCTTTTTCATCCACCACGAATGTTCGGGGGTTTTGTAGCCGTTAAGCTGTAACATATGCAGTTCACGCAGTCCGTAAAATATTATTCCGACAAGTGCTGTAACGGCGTATATGCAGAAAAATATAGTATACATCAAATAATCAGTCTCCTTAATCTTCAATCTTCATAAACGAACACATTACACGGTTGAAAGTGAACTGCTGTTCAAGGAAAGAATAATGTCCTGCATTTTCGAGTTTTACAAGTCCCGAATCAGCAATGAGTTTTTCCATTTTTTCACCGTCCGAAAGGGGAGTAGCCGTATCGTTAACGCCCCATACAAGCAACGTCGGACATTTTATATTTGGAATCAGAGGCTCTAAATCCTCGTTTACAACTTTTACAAGTACCTGTCTCATAAGCGGAGAGGCGGCGGCATAGTCGGCACTACCCATTTTCTTACGGAAATTCTCCAGTGCTTCGGGAGCGATTTTCTGCACAAGTCCCGTAGACAGAAAAGCCTTTCCGATTTTGTAATAGTAAGTACGGAAACTCTTTTTATTTGACTTCGGAGGCATTATTCCCGCACTGTCAACGAGTATAACCTTGCTTATTTTAAAGTCAAGATTCTTACGGCTGTTGAGTTTTATAATTACACGTCCGCCGAAAGAGTGACCCAGAAACATAATTTCCCTGTTGTCATAATCTTTCAGAAAGTCAATTACAAAATCAACATAGTCATCAACGCACCATGCCGACGGAGGTTCCTGACTCTCACCAAATCCGGGCATATCCATTGCAACTACGGTATACTTTCTTGAAAGCAGGTCAATGAGATTGGAGAAAAGTTTTATATTACTTCCCCAGCCGTGAAGCAGTACGATTAAGTCACCGCTTCCTTTCTGTTCATAATTTATCTTGATATTATTTACTGTTTTGTACATTTGTTATCTCCATAAGTTTAAATTAAGGCGTTCAATACATTCTATACATATGAATATACATAATATGCCAACAGTTTAATTATATCATGCAGGGCAGTCAATGTCAATTATCAAAGGTGAAGAAAATATTGTGATTTCAGGGCGGAATATGTGGTAAATTTCAGTTTATTCTTTCAACAGTGATTTTCTTTGTATCCTCATCATAGAGCATTGAAATGACGGGTTTTGAAAAATTGATATTATCATAGTTGTTTTCAAATGTCACATCTGCCGAAATATACACGTCTGCATAATATTCTGTAAGTTTCATATCATTGTGAATTCCCTGATAATCGGGGATATATATAACTGTTCCGTCTGTGATATTATCGAAATATTCGGAAGAAACGGCTTCTTCAAAAGCTTTGTACCTGTCAAGATTCTTACTGAAATAGGTATTCCACGCTGTATTTCCAAGTGAACATACAAGTGTTACCAATGTTACACAGATACTCAACACTTTTTCAACATTTCCACGTTTAAATGTTGAAAACAAAACCACCAAAAGCATAATCATAAAGAAATAACTGTAAAATGACGGCACATATGAATAAGCATTTTGTTTTGCCCAGTAGGTATACTTTTCTGTAAGGCTTATAAGAACATTTGGAATAATCATTCCCAAAATACAGAAAATCACTGACGGAGCTGTTTTTTCGGATTTTTTTATTTTCGGAAATACTTTGTAAAATGCCGTACCTGCAATAATGGGAGCAAGAATATTCCATAAACTCAATGACTGAATAAATTCATTCCATGTTATATACTTTTTCAGAAGCATTGCAAGTGACGGCAACATTGGTGTCATACCAAAGGAAAATTTAAACAGTGCAAGTATACTCATAAGGGGATTTTTCAGAAAGAAAGTCGTACCGTCGTAATATGACGGATAAAAATATCTCCATAACGCATATATCACAAGATACGCAGAAAGAAAAGCACCGTGAAAAAATACGTCCCTTATTAAACACTTTATACGTCTGCTGAATTTTTCACTTTTATTTCTGTAGAGTGAAATTCCCACAAACATCAGAAAAAATACTGTCATAGCCTCATACATGAAACAGGCTGTAAAAAACAGTACGTAACTTATTATTTTATGTCGTATTTTGTCGTATTTCAGATATTTTATATACCGGTCAAGAGAAAAAAGAATAATCCCTACGGGTAACTGATGTGCAAAAGTATATGCAACAAAAAGATTATGCTGATTCGATATGCACGCAAACGAAATAAACAGCAGACAAATGAGATATGCGTTATATCTGCACGAATTATTCTTCACAAGTACATAAAGACCACTCATATTGAAAAGTAACGATACTGCTGAAAAAATTCTGACCGCAGTAACAGAGTGAAAGTAATAGGGTATCCAAAGCAAAAACGTCATGGGAATATGGCTTATCCTGCCGTTCACTGCATAGCTTTTTATAGTGCCGATAAGGTCACCGTGCTGAACTTCCGCATAAGTCAGTATGTCATCATGGACAGTCAAAACACTTTCAGACGTTATAAAAAAATATGACAGAAAAATAATTATAAACCCTGCAATAAGGAAAGTTTTTTCAGAAACCGAATTCTTCATAGTCCTCCCTTATAAAACGGTGATAAGTAATATGAATATATCCGTCTATTTCTTCTTCCATTGAAATACAATATAAATATTCGTCAGGGGTTCCGTCGGCAAAGTACACAAGATAATCAAACTCTCCGTTTTCTTTCTTTTCGGTAACTACGTTGTCGGAATACTTTCTGAATACCGACATAACATCATCAAAAGAAATGCCGTGTTTACGGACAGTATTCACAAACTCGTCAATAAATTCAAATCCGTCAAGACTGTTTACATAAGCTGTACCTTCAGCAGATACGGTTATACAGAAACCGTCTTTTATCGGACGGAATGTTGTTTCTCCCAGTCTTTCACGGCTGTTTACCGCAAAATTTTTAATTACCGTTTTCATACTGTCAGAATCAAGATTTTCACCGACAAGATGATTAAGCGAACTAAGCGTATAATTGAAACTCATTGGTCTGTTTTCAAAACCAAGTTTTATCTGTGCCTCTTTTATATTATCGGTTAAATTTTTTTCAAGCCTTTTGTAATTCATAAAAATTTCCTCCTTTTATATTATATACTTATTATATCAT
>DETU01000107.1 GCA_002362175.1 Ruminococcus sp. UBA3280 | reverse complement strand
ATAGCACCGTCCATCTGAGCAGCACCAGTAATCATGTTCTTAACGTAGTCAGCGTGTCCGGGGCAGTCAACGTGAGCGTAGTGACGAGCGTCTGTCTCATACTCAACGTGAGCTGTGTTAATTGTGATACCACGTTCTCTTTCTTCGGGAGCCTTATCAATCATGTCATAAGCCTCGTACTGAGCCTGACCCTTCATAGCGAGAGTCTTAGTGATAGCAGCAGTAAGAGTTGTCTTACCATGGTCAACGTGACCAATAGTACCAATGTTTACATGGGGTTTGTTTCTTTCAAATTTAGCCTTTGCCATTGGAAATTTCCTCCTTAAATAGAAAAATACAGTAATCTGTATAATATATTATAGCAGATTATCATAATAAATTCAAGTGTTTTGGAGAAAAAAATCTCCAAAACACGAGATTGTTATTAGTTTTTGCTTCTTGAAGCCATAATCTTTTCAGCAATGCTCTTAGGAACTTCCTGATAGCTGTGGGGTTCCATAGTATACTGACCACGACCCTGAGTATTTGAACGGAGGTCGCTTGTATAACCAAACATTTCTGAAAGCGGAACGAGAGCGTCAACCTGAACAGTACCTGTTCTTGACTCCTGTCCCTGAATCTGTCCACGACGTGAGCTGAGGTCGCCGATAACTGTACCTGTATATTCATCAGGAACGATAACAGCAACTTTCATGACAGGTTCCATAAGAATAGCGTTAGCCTGCTTGAGAGCTTCCTTGAAAGCGATAGAACCGGCAATTTTGAATGCCATTTCAGACGAGTCAACTTCATGGTAAGAACCGTCATAAAGTTCAACCTTAACGTCAACCACTTCATATCCTGCGAGGATACCAGCCTTTGTAGCACCCTGAATACCGGCGTCAACAGCAGGGATATATTCCTTAGGAATAGAACCGCCGACAACAGAGTTCTTGAATTCGTAGCCCTTACCTGATTCGTTAGGAGCAACACGGATTTTAACATGACCGTACTGACCTGAACCACCTGACTGCTTCTTATACTTGTAATCGATATCAGCACTACCCTTGATAGTTTCCTTATAAGCAACCTGAGGAGCACCAACGTTAGCTTCTACCTTAAATTCACGGAGAAGTCTGTCAACGATGATATCGAGGTGAAGTTCACCCATACCTGCGATAATAGTCTGACCTGTTTCCTCGTCAGTCCATGTCTTGAAAGTCGGGTCTTCTTCAGCAAGCTTTGCGAGAGCGATGCCCATCTTTTCCTGACCTGCTTTAGTCTTAGGCTCGATAGCGAGCTGAATAACAGGCTCAGGGAATTCCATGGATTCGAGAATAATCGGGTGTTTTTCATCACAGAGAGTGTCACCGGTTGTTGTGTTTTTAAGACCTACAGCAGCGGCGATGTCGCCTGAATAAACTGTAGTGAGGTCTTTTCTGTGATTTGCGTGCATCTGAACGATACGACCGAATCTCTCACGGTTGTCCTTAGTAGCATTAAGAACTGTGTCACCCTGATTGATTACACCTGAGTAAACACGGAAGAAAGCAAGTTTACCAACAAACGGGTCAGTTGCAATCTTGAATGCGAGAGCTGAGAATGGCTCATCGTCGGAAGAAGGTCTTTCTTCTTCTTCATCTGTATCAGGGTTTACGCCCTTGATAGCAGGAACGTCAAGCGGAGAAGGCATATAGTCGATGATAGCATCGAGAAGCTTCTGAACGCCCTTGTTCTTATATGAAGTACCGCAGGTAACAGGAACCATGGTGTTTGCGATAGTGGATTTTCTGATACAGCTCTTGATTTCTTCGATAGAAAGCTCGCCTTCTTCAAAGTACTTTTCCATAAGAGCTTCGTCCATTTCTGCGACGTGTTCAACCATATCGTCGTGATACTGTTGAGCCTTTTCCTTCATATCTTCAGGAATTTCTTCAACACGGATATCTTTTCCGAGGTCATCATAATAAATGTAGGCCTTCATTTCAACGAGGTCGATGATACCTCTGAAATCTTCTTCAGCACCGATAGGAAGCTGAATCGGAACGGCATTACATTTAAGTCTGTCTTTCATCATGTCAACGACACGATAGAAATTAGCACCCATAATGTCCATCTTATTTACATAAGCCATACGGGGTACTTTGTAGTTATCAGCCTGTCTCCAAACGGTTTCAGACTGAGGCTCAACGCCGCCCTTTGCACAGAGAACTGTTACAGAGCCGTCGAGTACACGGAGTGAACGTTCAACTTCAACTGTAAAGTCAACGTGTCCGGGAGTGTCAATGATATTGAGTCTGTGGCCTGCCCAGTAGCAAGTAGTAGCAGCAGAAGTAATTGTGATACCTCTTTCCTGCTCCTGTGCCATCCAGTCCATAGTAGCACTACCCTCATGTGTTTCACCGATTTTGTGGTTTACACCTGTATAATAGAGAATACGCTCTGTGGTTGTGGTCTTACCTGCGTCAATGTGGGCCATTATGCCGATATTTCTTGTATTTTCAAGTGAACAATCTCTTGACATAATAATCCTCCTTTAAGACGCTTACCAGCGGTAGTGAGCAAACGCCTTGTTTGCCTCTGCCATTTTGTGTGTATCGTCACGCTTCTTGCAAGCACCGCCTGTGCCGTTAAGAGCGTCGAGGATTTCACCGGCAAGTCTTTCTTTCATAGTTTTTTCGTTTCTCTCTCTGGAATACTTTGTAATCCATCTGAGACCGAGAGTCTGGCGTCTTTCAGGTCTTACCTCCATAGGTACCTGATAAGTTGCACCGCCGAGACGGCGTGCCTTTACCTCGAGTTCAGGCATAATATTTTCCATAGCCTGTTCAAAAACCTCAAGAGCATCCTTGCCTGTCTTTTCAGCTACGATTTCAAAAGCACCGTAAACAATTTTCTGAGCAACGCCCTTTTTACCGTCGAGCATTATATTGTTAATGAGACGTGTAACGAGCTTTGAATTGTATACAGGGTCCTGTAATACATCACGCTTTGCGATATTACCTCTTCTTGGCATTTTCGCTTCCCTCCTTCACATAGATTCATGAATTCATAGGTACTCGTACCGACCGATTACTGTCCTGACGGGACAAACTTCACCGGTCAGGTGCGTCAGAATGCAGAGGATTTCATAAAAATCTATATAAAATCTCCGCATTATCTGCGGTAGTAGTTATCCTATTTTTTAAATACAGCAGTTTAACGACCTGCAAAAGTCAGTTTTCAGAAGAAATAATTACTTCTGCTTAGGTCTCTTTGCACCGTACTTGGAACGAGCCTGAGCACGATTTGCAACACCCTGAGCGTCGAGAGTACCTCTTATGATGTGGTAACGCACACCAGGAAGGTCCTTAACACGTCCGCCTCTGATAAGAACAACGCTGTGTTCCTGAAGGTTGTGACCGATACCGGGGATATAAGATGTTACTTCATAACCGTTTGTGAGCTTAACTCTGGCAATTTTTCTCATAGCTGAGTTAGGCTTCTTAGGTGTAGCAGTTCTTACAGCAGTACAAACGCCTCTTTTCTGAGGTGAACTCTGGTTAATCTGAACCTTCTTCTTTGCATTGTAGCCCTTCTGAAGAGCCGGAGCTGTGGATTTAACCTCCAGGTCTTTTCTGCCCTTACGAACGAGCTGGTTAAATGTAGGCATATTCTTCCTCCTTTTCCCGAAAATTTATGTGTTTATAATAGCACACTTACATATTATAACCAAAAAAATACGGCTTGTCAAGTGTTTCACTCAAAAAAGCCGTAATTTTCTCAATATTTTGTTATATTTCCCATGAAATAAGCTGTTTGCGGTCAAGAAGTTAGATATTATTAGTAAAAAGCCAGTTTTCAAGCGTATCGTTTTTGCCTGTCGAGACATAAGCATAGTACATCATAATAAGCGTAGCGTCAACAGAATCAATAAGACCGTCTTTGTTAAGGTCAGCGGATTTTTTTTGATTTTCGTCAAAAGTTCCGATATGAGAAGTTGAAAGCTTTGCATATTCAATAAGTACGGCTGTAGCGTCAACGGAGTCAATAAAGCCGTCACCGTTTATATCGCCCAAAGTGGTTGTAGGTTCAGAGACAGTTACATTGAAGAAATTTTCACCGTAAAGACCGTTTATATTTTCCCTTAGATATATTCTGTAAGTACCTGCTTTGGAGTTGTCAAAAGCGGAAGTATCAACACGGCTGTTACCGGTCATATCATAAGGAACACTGTTGAAAGGAGTTCCGTCGTTTTTCATACCGTTTGAATGCCATTTACCGCCTGATAGGTCAAGTTCTTCACCAACAGTATAAGCCGTTTTGGTCGGCAGGGAATCAATAGTAACATTGATATATGCGGAAACTGTAGTAGTTGTTGTATTGGGTTCTTTTACAGTTACTTCAAAGAATGTTTCACCAGATAATGTTTCGTCAAAGAAATTTACTGAAACTCTTATATATATTCTGTAAGTACCTGTTTTTGAACTGTCAAATTCAGATGTATTAATATATTCATTTCCAGTCATATTAACAGGCTTGTGTCCATAGCCAGTACCGTTTGAAAACATTCCTTCATAAGAAAATGTACCGCCCGAGAGGTCAAGTTCTTCACCGACGGTATAAGCTGTTTTGGTCGGCAGGGAGTCAATATTTATATTAAGATAAGTTGATGCAGTTGTTGTAGTTGACGTTGTTGAAGTAGTAGTTGTAGTTGATGTAGTAGTGGTGCTTGTGGTAGTAGTTGTTTCAGGTTCTTTGACAGTCACTTCAAAAGAAACACTTGCGAAACTATCACTTGCAAAGTATTTCAAAGCAAAGTCATTACTACAGGATATATTTATTTTGTAAGTCCCTGTATTATATGGATTAAAATTTGAAGTGTCAATCGTGAAGTCATTTGGTTTGTCCATAGGAGAAATATTGGAATAAATAATTTCATGTTCATTTTTGTAGTTATAGTAATCAAAGTTTATAGTAAGACCGGTTAAATCAAGCTGTTCTCCTATGTAGTATTCAGTTTTATAAGGTTGACTGTTAAGTGAAATCCAGCCATGAGGGTCATAAATGATAGATGTTGTAGTGGTTTGGGTAGTATCGGTGGTAGTTGTCGTAGTAGTAGTTGATGATGTTGTAGTTGTCTGAGTTGTACCGCCTGAATCGGTTACTGTAACACGTCCCATAAGGAAAGTGGGGGCGTAACTGCTTCCCGTGGGAATTTTACATGACATTGCTGTAGTTACCCATTTGAAGTCATATGTTTGCGGAGTACAGTTTTCCGATACGTGCAGATTTATTGTTGCAACTATACCGTTTGAATTTAGTGAACCGTCACTTGTTATTGAGAAGTTGAGAGAATTTCCCGATACTTCATATGTTACGGAAGAACCGCCGAACATAGAAGAACTGTCCGACATTCCCGTAACTTCAAAACCATTGGGAATGGTAAGGATAATATGTTCAAGACTTTTAATCGCAACAGGATTTATTGCTTTTATGTCAAGCTGTACGTCGCTTCCTGCCGATACCTGTGTGTTATCCATGAAGAAAGTCATTTTATTCATGGACTTGGGTGACTGTTCGGGAATTGCCTGATAATCTGCATATACTGATGCAGTTGTCATGCACATTAATGTCATAATCACACTTAGCATGACGGAAAAAATTTGTCGCGTGCGGGTTTTCATGGTGTGAACCTCCTTTTTAGTGTTTTTTTGATGCAAACAGCATTATGAGCGGATAAATTTCGAGTCTGCCTATAAGCATATCAAAGCAGAGTACGATTTTTGAGAAAGACGTAAGACCCCCGAAATTTCCGGCAGTTCCGAAACGTCCGACACCGAAGCCAATATTATTCATACAGGTTATTACAGCGGAAGCGGATTCTTCAATTGAATAGCTGTCGAGTGTAATGAGGAGAAGTGAAAAGGCAAGTATAATCATGAACAGTATGAAATACGACGATACACCACGCACTACATCATTTTCAACGGGTTTTCCGTCCATTTTGACAGTAGCTACAGCACGTGGATTAACGATGTATTTGAGTTCCTTTATACCCGTTTTAAAAAGTATCAGTATTCTTGAGACCTTCATACCGCCGCCCGTTGAACCTGCACACGAACCCACAAACATAAGCAGGGTAAGAAGCGTTTGTGAAAATACCGGAAACTGTGATGTATCGGTAGTTGCGAATCCTGCGGAAGTTATGGCTGAAGCTACCATGAAAAACGAATGTCTCAGAGCTTCACCTGCCGAGCCGAAAACTTTCATTGTATTTATAGTGACTATAACCGTTGCAGTTATAATAACACCGAAATATGTTCTTACTTCTTCATTTTTGAAAGCAAGTGAAAACTTCTTTATAAGCAGATAATAGTAAAGATTGAAATTAACACCGAAAAGAATGATAAAAACAGCTATTACCATTTCAATATAAACGCTGTTATAATGTGCTATACTGTCGCCCCATATTGAGAAACCGCCCGTACCCGCAGACGAACATGCGTGTATTATTGAATCATAAAGGGGCATACCGCCGATTAACAGCATTATAATTTCAAGAACAGTAAGAGAAATATATATCCCATAGAGTATTCTTGCGGAGAATCTTGACTTTGAAACAAGTTTTCCTGCTTTTGGACCTGCACATTCTGCTCTCATCATGTGCATTGTACGTGAATCGTTGCTTGACATGATTGCAAGGACAAACATGAGTATTCCCATACCGCCTATCCAGTGGGTGAATGCCCTCCAGAACAGACAGGATTTTGACATTGATTCAACGTCGCCAAGAATTGTCGCACCTGTTGTTGTGAAACCCGAAACCGTTTCAAAAAGAGCATCTGCGAAATTCGGAATTTCACCTGAAATCACAAACGGAACTGCTCCTATCACAGACATCATTATCCATGACGCAGCAACGCTTACAAATCCTTCCATTGAGAAAATAGAATTGTTTTTAGGTTTTTTTGCGGTAAGCAGAAAAGAGACTATCATAAGTGCAATAAACGGGATTCCGAAAGAAGAAACAACGTGTTCTTCACCGTAAATGAATCCGACTACTATAGGAAGAAGCATAAAAAGTCCTACGCCCTTTAAAATCTGTCCCATAATATATAAAATCATTCTGTAATTCATATCTCAGTACCCGTATACACCTTTATTCAAAAATATTTTTAAGGTCGTTGAAACCTTTGTTTGTTGTTATTATCACAACGCTGTCATTGAGTTTCAGACAGTCGTCACCTTTTGGAATAATAAGCTCGTTTCCTCTTACTATACTTGCAATCAGTATGCCCTTTTTAAGTTTGAGTTTTTTGAGGGGGGTGTTAAGATACGGCTTGTCGTCACGGATTACAAATTCCATAGCTTCAAGACGGTCATTCACAAGACTATAGAGAGTTGTTATATTGTTTCCCTTTGCGTTCTGTTTTGCACGTACATACTGTAAAATCTGATTTACAGTGATTGATTTAGGTGATATTATACTGTCGAGTGAGAGTGTGTCTGAAAGTTGGATTAGGTTCATTCTGTTTACTTTTGTAACGACTTTTTCAACGCCGTTATTCTTGGCAAGAAGTGAAAGCAGAATATTTTCCTCGTCAATTCCCGTAAGAGTTACAACAGCGTCCGCATCGTACACACGTTCACCCTCTAAAACGTCGTGGTCTGTACCGTCGGCACACGATATATTTACCTTGTTGAGTCGCTGACTTAATTCAAGACATCTGTTATAGTCAATTTCTATGATTTTTACTTTTATCCCCATTTCTATCAGCTGCTGTGCAAGGTGGTATGCGACACGTCCGCCGCCTATCAGAACAGCCGACTTTACACGTTTTTCACGATATGCCGCACTTATACTCTTGAAAAATTTAACCATGGCACTGTGTGAAGCAGTCATGTGAATCTTGTCGCCTGCACGGAGCATGAAATCACCGTCAGGGATAATTATTTCATTGTTTCTCTGTACGGCACATATCAGAACATCAAGACGCAGTCTTTTTGAAAGATGATTCAATACAATGCCGTCGAGAATACTTCCGCTTGTTATTCGTATTTCGGCAAGGTCAACACGTCCCTTTGCAAAGGATTCAATGTTGATTGCTTCGGGATAACGGAGTACTTTTGCAATTTCGTTGGCTGCATTGTAGTCCGGATTTACCATCATGCTTATTTTAAGATTGTCACGCATAAAGACAAGCTGTTTGTCAAATTCGGGATTTCTCACACGGGCAATGCAGTGGCGTGCTTTGAGTTCCTTTGCGATAAGACATGAAAGTATATTCACCTCATCAGAGTCTGTAACGGCAATGAAAATGTCTGTTTTTCCGACGTTTGCTTCTTCAAGAATACTTGTCTGCAAACAATTTCCCGTTATTCCCATAACGTCATGGTCGTTTACAACGTTTTCTATTTTTCCCTCACTTGTGTCGATTATTGTCACATTGTGTTCTTCGCTTAGTACGTCCGCAAGAGTGCTGCCGACTTTTCCGCACCCTACAATGATAATGTCCATAATTCCTCCATTGATTATATAGAATTTAAGAGTTTATAATACTCCACCTTAATTATAAACCTGCTGTTATATTTTGTCAATAGAAAAATTATATATACAGTATTAAAGAATTATTCTGAAATACTGAAAATTTCTTCATATGATACATTTAGAATCTTTTTTATCAGAATGATTTCGTCGGGATAAAGATGACGCTGTCCCACCTCAATTTTTGCGACAGCACTTCTTGTGATGTCACAGCCGTTAAGCTGAAGCTGTTCTGCGAGATATTCCTGTGTTCTGCCGTTTTTCTCACGGAGCTTTCTTATATTGTTTCCTACCTGTAATTCAATTTTTTTGTTCATTATAAACAAATCCTTTCATATAATTTCTATACTTTATAAATTAAAAAAAGTATTGACATTATTATAGGTTTGTTTTATAATA
>DETU01000001.1:19396-87754 GCA_002362175.1 Ruminococcus sp. UBA3280 | reverse complement strand
AAAGGATTTCCGTATTTTCTGGGACAACGCTTACTGTATTCATCATCTTACAGAAAACCCGACTGTTATTCTCAATATTCTCGATGAGGCAAAGAAAGCAGGAAATGAAGACATTGTTTACATTTTCGGTTCTACTTCAAAGATTACATTCCCCGGTGCAGGTGTTGCCGTAATGGGTGCAAGCAAAAAGAATATTGACGAACTCAAAAAGTATCTTGGTATAAGCATTATCAGTTACGACAAGATGAACCAGCTCCGTCACGTTAAATTCTTCGGAAGCTTTAAGGGTATGTGCGAACATATGAAGAAGCATATGGCTATCATTGCTCCTAAATTTGAATATGTATGCAATGCTCTTGAAAACGAAATTGCACCGCTTGGAATCGGTTCTTGGACTGTTCCGCAGGGTGGTTACTTCATATCTTTCAACGCTCCTGAAGGCTGTGCAAAGAGAATTGTTCAGCTTTGTGCAGAAGCAGGTGTAACACTTACAGGTGCAGGTGCTACATTCCCTTACGGCAAAGACCCTTATGACAAAAACATCAGACTTGCTCCTACTTATCCGTCCATGGACGAACTCAAAAAGGCTATGGAACTTTTCATTATCTGTGTAAAACTTGCAAGTGCTGAAAAACTTCTTACTGAATAATTATTAAGTCCGACGCTGAAAAAGTGTCGGATTTTTTCTGTAACAATATCCGTATTGTGTGCATAGAATACCATGAGGTGATTATATGGCAACAAACGGTATAGACGTTTCTCAATGGCAGGGAATTATAAACTGGCATGAAGTAAAAACTGATTTCTGTGTTATACGTGCAGGCTACGGACGGCTTGCTTCACAGAAAGATAAATTTTTTGATGAAAATTACAACGGCTGTAAGAATAATTCGATTCCGTGCGGTGCTTACTGGTACTCTTACGCTCTTACGCCTGAAGAAGCTGTACAGGAAGCAAAAGCCTGTATGGAAGTTATAGCAGGAAAAAAATTTGAATATCCCATATATTTCGACGTTGAGGAACAAAGTCAGTTTGAACTCGGAAAAACCGCAGTAAGCAATATAATAAGGGCTTTTATGGACACTCTTGAAAATGCCGGTTACTGGGTCGGTCTGTACATGAGTTCATATTATCTTGAAAATTATATCGACGACGATATAAAAGTGAAATATGCACTTTGGGTTGCAGACTATTCGTCAGATTCACCGAATTATGACGGTACTTATGGTATGTGGCAGAAATCGGCAACGGGTTCTGTGTCGGGGATAGCAGGGGAAGTTGACATTAACGAATGTTATGTTGACTATCCTGAAGACATGAAAACGGCGGGACTTAATGGTTTTCAGAAATATCCTGATAGGAAAATGGTGAGCATTACTGCAACCATAGATGGTGTGACCTATTCGGGTGACATTATAGAGATATAATTGTAATGTAATTTAACATATAAAATACAAAAATGAGAAAAGCCGAGAAAAGCCGAGAAAAAACGTGAAAGGCATGAGAATCTATGGTATTTAGGTGAATATTCGGTGAGAAAAAGTGAGAAAATATAAAGTTAATAAAATTAATATGAAAAAGTAAAAACCTCGATTTTGATTCAAAATTTCAATATCGAGGTTTTTTAATTTTTTTCGTGAAAATTGTTTAAATGACTTTTAAATAGTATTTTAGTGCTTTAATAAATTTGGTAAATGCCGAAATATAGCGTTTAAATTGATTTTAAGTGTTTTTATGTATTTTTTTATATGAAATTTGACCTTTTCTTTGATGATAAAACAGGGGCGGCAACCAGCAACTAAATTTTATTGGGGTGGCAACCGATTGCTATCCCTGTTTTTATACAAATAGTAATTTTTGACTAAATGAACTACTCATTGTTTTACTGATTTGTCGAATTTGTAATCAGTCGTCGGGGAAGTGAAAGTTGTCATAAATGTTACGTTAGGTGAAAAAATAGTGCGAACATTGTACGTGATGTGATATTATTTCGGAAAGTGTTATTAACGCTATATGTTATGTTAAGTCAGAAAACGGCATTAATTTCGTCTATAGTGTGAGATAAAGGCGGAAAACTGTCTGAAAACCTGTTTTTCAAGTGGGGAAATCATGAAATTATCACGTTTGTAAAGAATTTCCATTCTTTCGGCTCTTTTTTTTGCGGAAAACAACGAAATATCGCAGATTTCGGCAATTTCTTCTGCCGTGTGGAGATTCAGACCACGCAGAACGCAGGCGGGGGCGAGGACGTCGATGGCGAAGCGTTCCGCCTGGTACTCCATGTCTGAGGGGGAGATATTTTTTTCTGTGAAGTGTCCGAGAAAAATGTGACCAAGTTCGTGGGCTATGGTATATCTTTGAGTAGGAATTGAGTCGGACGGATTTAGAACAATTACGTATTTTCCCGTGTTTTCGATAAATGTGCACCCCCTTTCTCGTGCTGAAAGATATTTTTTGTCGTGGTCGTAGACCAGTTTGATTTGATTTCGGCGACAAATTGCCGAAAATTTCACGGGCAGTGAGCCGACATGGTTTTGAATTAAAAATTTCCATGCGGCATCTCTTGCCGTTTTGTAGGTAGAATATGTCATAAAAAGCACCTCCGACTATTAGTATAATAGAGGGAGGCGTTGAATTAAAGGTCATTTTTTGTGGATAATCGCGGTGTTTTTTTGAGGGGAAATTGGTGATTTTAACCAAATAATTTTTACGAAATTACGAGGGAAATACGTTGGGTTATGTATGTATCTTATAATAATATTACGATTTTGGTTATTACTGGCGTAAAAAAGTTGTCGACATTCCGAAAAATATCGACAACTTTGCGGTTAATCGCGGTGTTTATACGTAAGAATCTAGTGTTTCTAACTAAATGGTAAGTGTAAAACTAATAAAAGTGAGCAATTGGATTATGTGTCGCTTTTATAATAATGTAACGTTTTTTGTTATTAAAGGTCATTGTCTTCGGGAACGGGCGTGAAGCTTTTGAGCTGTTCAGGGGTTGGAGGTTCACGGTAGGGGTTATTTTTGTCACGGGCAATCGCGGTGTTTTTGGCTGGAGAAAAGCGGATTTCGGACTTTTGTTCACGATTAATTGCCTCGGCGATTTCCGCGTCCATAACGGTCGAAATCTGTCGGAACATTTCCATACACAAGGCACGCATATTTTCGCTGAGTTTCTCATATTTGGCTATAATACGTTCTTTACGCTCCGAGTCTTCGGGCGTGGGTTCAGTAGCGATATGCTTTACGGTAGTGCGTCCCAGGAGATAATCGAGGGAGACGTTGTAAAAGTCAGCAAAGCGGACGGCGACCTTCATGCCGATGGCTTTTTTGCCTGTTTCGTAGTCGGAAATGAGTGAAGTCGCCATGCCCGTCGCCTCGGAAACTTCACGCATTGTAAGACCGTTGCTTTCCCGCAAATCTTTTAAAATTTCGTTTGACTCCATTTTTTAAGTCTCCAATCTTATTATATTATACACTAAAAAGTTATCGAAAATATTGTGAAAATGCACAAAAATAAAAATTTAGGTCAGAAAAAGCTTGACTTTTCTAACTTTTCGGAGTATGATATAATCACAGCGAGGGCGACCGTCCCTAACTGTCCGAAAATTCAGAAAGGGGTGATTTTGTGAAAAACGACAAAGAAAATACGCCGACTCCGCAGGAGTTCAGGGAGGTGGCGGAGTCAATGACGATGACCCAGAGGATTCAGTTTGAAGCGATTATCAACATGGTGACGGGGTTGCTTGTGAATATTCACCAGACATCCGAAAAGAAAACGAATGATACAAATTAAGTTTACCACGAAATTCGGAAAAAGTCAATGCTTACGGAAAAATTTTTGTCGAATTTTGTCCTGTTCAGACCATCTGACAATGGACAAAAAATCGTTAAAATATCACTTAAAATGTGTGGAAAAATCGTTTTATGAGATGATAAAACGATAGACGGTCGAGGGGAATTTAATGACAAAAGTGTTATTTGTGAAAAAAATTAAAAAATGTCGAATTTTGTCGGATTTAAACCACTTAACAGTTAGTGAAAACTGCTGAAATGTCACTAAAAGGTGTAAAAATCGTTTTAGTGGACAAATGAAACGGAACGGGGAATGTGGACAGACTTAGTGATGAGAGTGCTGTTTATACAAAAATCTAAGAAAAAAATGTCGAATTTTGTCGGATTCGGTGGAGAGGAGAAGAGTTTGGACTACTTGACAGTGGGCGAAATGGCGGATTTGAAGGGCTGTTCTGTCCAATATGTTAAAAGAATTTGTAAAGAAGGTAAAATAAAAACAGAATTATGGAAGCACCCACAGAACAAACAGTCGTGCTACATGATACCCGTTTCGGCGTTGCCGGAGGATTTGCAGACTAGATATTATCGGCGGAAGCGTGCGGAGGCAGGTGTGTTGCCGGAAAAAGTGGACAGCGAAAAGCCGTTAAAATATCACTCAAAGGGTAATAAAAAAGCATTTGAGGAGATGAGTGAAACGGAAAGAGTTGAAATAAAACGGTGGACTGAAATTCTTACGCAATGGCAGGGTGAACGTAACGGAAAAAGTAACAAAACAGAGTTTGACCGGATTTTTGTTGCACATCAGAAGTACTTAAATCCTGATTTGGAAATCAGTACGGACATTCTCTACAGAAAATATTCTGCCTATAAAAATGAATTTTATGCGGAACTTGCGGACAATCGCGGTGGTTGGAACAGGGGCATGAGCAAACTTGATGACGAAAGTGTTATCTGGCAAAATTTTTTAAGTTTATATTTCAGTCAGAGCAAGCCGACTGTTAGCTGGTGCTATCGAACGGTGAGAGCTTACATAACCGAAGAATATCCCGAATTTTTGGGGGAAATGCCGTCTGAGATGTGTTTTCGCCGAAAAATAAAAACCTTGCCGGCGGCGGTTCTGGAGTACGCCCGAGAGGGTGACAAGGCACTTCATGACCACTGTATTCCTTACGCAAATCGTAGGAAAAGCGATATTTTCGCCAATGATATCTGGGTCATGGACAATTACACTTTTGACGTTATAACGCAACAAAACGGCAATATGAGGCGTATGTATATCACGACCGTCCTCGACGTTAAATCCGGCGTTTTGGTAGGGTGGAATATTACTGAAAGTCCTGATTCAAATTCGACGCTCGACGCACTCAGGTTTGCGATGATGAGGTTTGGAATTCCGAAAAATCTATATTTCGACAACGGTCGAGAATTTACGACGCTCGACATCGCCGGTGGTCAAAAATGCCGAAAAATAGCCAAAAACAAGCAGGGTAATATTCCCGCGACGATAGTCGAAAAACTCGGAATACGGCTGATTTTCGCCAAAGTTACCAACGCACAGGCGAAAGTTGTGGAGAGGGTACATCGTATCATAAAAGAGCAGTTTTGTCGCGGAAATTATGGCTATTGTGGCGGAAATGTGACGGAACGTCCCGAAATTCTGAAGAACAATATAAAAAATGGTTGCATTGAAACGGAAAAACAGCTTAAAGAAACGTTTTCGGACTATGCGGACAACGTTTTCAATGTTGCCGAGTACGGCGGCGGCGAGGCGAGATTCAGGGGCATGACCGCCATCGAGGTCTGGAACGCCTCGATTGCTGAAACTTCACTCAAAAAAGCAAGCAGAGAGACTCTGGACCTGCTGATGTTGAGAAATGCGGGCTTTCAGAAAATTAAGCGTGACGGCGTTTTTGTTGCGTATCATGGGGAAAAAATCTGGTATTACGATAAAAATATTACGTGGCAGCATATCGGTGAGGAGGTTTGTGTGAGGTACGACAGGGACGACCTTTCAGTAGTCAGGATATATGACAAAGAGGACAGATTTCTTTATAGCTGGGAGTGTGCCGACTGGTTGATGCTTAAATATTTTGACGAAAACAAGCAGAAAATTGCGGAACTCGGTCGTCGACAGGCAGACGTTGTAAAGCAGGTCAAGGCACGTGCGAGGGAGCTGAGGGGCGACGCAAGTCTTACTCAGAGGGAGGGGCTGAAGTACGTTTCCGGGCGAAATACCGGCAAATTTAAGATACGGCTTCCGAAAAATATCGTCATTGTTACGGCGAACGAAGAACCGACGGAACGCATGGCGGTGGGGGCGGAGGCGACGGAAATCGACCCCTACAGAATGTTGAAAAATGCGGAGGGAAGGAGAAATAATTAAAAATGTATACAAATGAACAGATGGAACTTCTTGGTAAGGTGGAGGCACTAAAAAGTGAGAAAAAACTGAGCCAGAACGCAGTTGGTCAACTAATTGGTGTATCCGGTGCATCGCTTTCGCAACTGAAAAACGGAAAGTATAACGCAAATCCGCAAAAGATTTTTGATACGCTGGCAAACTACTTTGAGATCAAGGAAAAAGCAAAACTTGCATATTCGGAAATCGGGTACGCAGAAACAAGCATTTCGGAACAGGTCTACGTGACAATCGCGTTATGTCAGAAAAAAGGCGGACTGGCGGTTGTCTGCGGTGATGCGGGAATCGGCAAGACAAAAGCAGCACAAAAGTTCGTGGCGGACAATCCGTCAAGCAGTTTTTTAATACCTATAAATCCATGTCTGACCAATACAAAAAGTCTTCTGAAAACGATAGCCGACCGAATCGGTGCGGGTCAGGAGAAGTCCAATAACGAACTCTGGCACTCGATTGTCGGCAAGCTTTCGGACGGAAAAATTCTGATTTTTGATGAGGCACAGCACCTGACCGTCAAGGCGATTGAGGTGCTGCGGAGCTTTTCCGACTACTTCAACGACAGGGGGCAGACGCTCGGAATCTGCTTCATCGGAAACGCCGAAACGATAACGCGAATGGGCGGAAAAAAAGCGGAGTTCGCACAGATTGCAAACCGCACGAAACAACGTAAAATCTACACAAACAGCGAAATTCAGCGTGATGATATCTGCAAACTTTTTCCCGTTCTGCAGGCTGAAAAAATGGACGAGGAGATTGATTTTCTGCTGAAGATTGCCCGTACTCCGCAGGCTCTCAGGGGGGCGATAAACCTGTTTTCTAATGCCTATGATAACGATGATATATCACTAAAAGGTCTTATCGGCATGGCTCGTTACATGGACATGGAGGTTTAAAAAATGGAAAATGAAAGGTGCAAGTTCGCGGGAGTGAGCCGATATTGCATGATTCTGGTCGGCAAGAAGTGCATGGGAGAGGCGAAAAACTGCAAATTCTATAAGACGGAAAGGCAATTTTCAGAGGCGGCAGAGCGTGCTATACTAATAAATCGCGAGAAGGGGAACTGCAAGAAATGCAAATATAACAAAATTCCGTGCGAAATTCCGGCGGATTGTCTGAAAGAAAGGAGTGGAAGAATTGCGGATAATTTTGAATATTGAAGTGCTTTACAGGCTGATGAGGGAGCGGGAAATTCTCACCATTCAGCAGTTGAGCAGAGAGACGGGCATAAGTGCGGAAATTCTCTACAAAGCCCTAAATATGGGCGTTGTTTCAAAGGTTACTTACTGGAAAATGGCGAAATTTTTCGGTTGTCATGTTGAGGATTTGCAGACGGCAGAGGTGATGTAAAAAAATAGACACCTGTCTAAAACGTAAAATAGACTATAGTCAAAAAAGTATAAAACAGACTGTAGTCGAAAATGTGAAATAGACTGTAGTCAAAAAACGTACATAATATCCGGTTTTTGTATTGAAAAAGGGCTGAAAATGTGGTATAATGAATAAGGTGTCAAAATTATTTCCATTCTTTTTATTCCGAAACGGCAGATTTTCAGCGGTCTGCCGTTTAATTTATTTTTGGAGGTGATTGAGTTGGATATTGAAAAAAATTTTAATCTGGAACAGCTGACGGGTGAGGACAGGGAGCTTGCTGAGGCATTGGGGCTGGAGGCTTACATAAAACTTGTGAAGTATTGCGGAGGGAGTCGGGTGTATATCAAAAAGTCGGATACACTGGCGAGGGGTGAAAGAAATGCCGAAATAAAGCGTAAATTCGACGGAAAAAACATAAAAAAGCTTGCTGTTGAGTACAATCTGTCTGAATCTTCAATCAGAAATATTCTTTTCAGATAACAGAATTTTCCCGTAATTCTGCGGTGGAATTCTGCAAAATTTCATGCTATAATCGGGAAAACCGGTTATAGCGTTTTTTTTGGACGGTGAGAATTTGGAAACGGGAAATATAATTTTACTTGCGATATTTGTATTAATAAGTATAATCGGCGGTCTGCTTGGGCGGACTATGAAGAAGACGGAAAGGCTTGAATCGGAAGTGAGGAAAAACCGTGAGGAACAGTATATGCTGACTGAAAAGTATGCGACAAAGGCGGAAGTGAGTGAAATCAAGGAGACGATGCGGAAGCTGGAAAGCAGTCTGGACTACATCAAGGAACATACTACCAAAAATGAGGATTTTATCCGTGTGATGACACGTCTGGAAAACAAGATTGACCGGCTTCAGAGGAGTGATTGAAATTGGACTTTGAAGAAATGCAGAGCAGAATCAGACAAAAAAAGACTTTCAGAAATAATGGAATAGTACTGAAAGGAATAAATCTTCTGCGTACTAAATATGTCGCACTTACGGAACTGAGGTACGCCCTTGAGCCGTCTATGACTGAATCGGAACTGAGGGACAGCGTGAATTATCTTTCGGAATCGGGGTACGTGAATATGAGGAATATCCGCGATAAACAGCCGACAACCCTCGCTGACTGCGATTTTGAGGAGATTGAAGCCAAGGTTTCGGCGGAGGGAATAAAAATTATTGCCTGCGTGAAGTCGGACGAATGTATTGACGTTTAGGCGGTGATTTCGTGAAAAACAGGAAACATTCAAAGATTGACAAGCTTGACCCTCCGGTGAGGGAGGCGGTCGACGAGATGATTAGGGCGGGTGCATATTACCGCGAAATCGTCGATTACATAAAGTCGCACGGGGTGAGCGTTTCGACGGCTTCGGTGGGGCGATACGCCAAAAATCTTATGAGTACGCTCGATTCTCTGCGAATGAGTCAGGAAAATTTCCGTGCGATTATGGAGGAAACGGAGCGTTATCCGAATCTTGACGTTACGGAAGGAATCCTGAGAATCGCAGGAAACAGGCTGATTAATTCAGTTAATGAAATGGGCGAGTCGGAAATCGCAGGCAGGGACATGGACGCTTTAATCCGGCACACATCTGCACTGACACGTGCGGTTGCGGTCAAAAGGCGTGCGGACGTTCAGAACAAAGAGGTGCTTGAAATGGGTCTTGAACAGTTCCGGTCGCTGATTTTTGAGGCTATGGCAGAGGAAAAACCGGAACTTTACAGGGAAGTGAAGAAGTTTCTGAAAATGAAAACGGAGGAGGTGTGAGAGGTGGAAATTTACGTTTTGCAGGTGAAATTTGACAAGGAAAGCAAGGTCCGGGAGGCTCTGGAGGAAATGGGGATTACCGTTTTTTTGCCGAAGGAGGAAGTGATTCTGAGGAACAAAAGCGGTGAAAAGACGAGGATAAAGCCGATTTTTCCGCAGTATGTTTTTGTGGAATGTGAGATGACTGTGGAAAATTACCGGCTGATAAGGTCGGTGAGGGAAGTTGTGAGGATTCTGGGTGCGGAATACCCCGAGCCACTGCCTGATGATGAAAAAAAGTACGTTATGTTGCTGAATAACGGCGGTGAGGCGGTAAGGGCATCGGAGATTGAAGTTATGGCGGACGGCACTAAAAAGGTGGTTTCCGGAATACTGAAAAAGTATGAGGAGAGAATCACTTTCATAGACCTGAGGCAGAGGCGTGCGGGAATCGGGCTGGAACTTTGCGGAAAAAGGCACACGATTATCCTGCCTGTGAGGAAAACGGAAAACAGTGTGAGGGAGTCATTGCGGTTGATTCGTCCCGACTGACGAAGGCACACGGCATATTTTTCAGAACGGATTTTCAATTCAGAAAAGTCCGAATAGCAACGCATACCCAAAAGACCGTTTAAGTGCTGTTTAAAGGCGTTTCAGGGCGTTTGAAAAAGGCTGGCGGTCGAATTATACAAGCGGAATTACGGGCGTTTTTACGCCTTATTTTTGTGCGGAAAGAAGGGCGGATTTTGAACATAAGAAAAAAAAGTGTAAAAATGCTTTACGAAGGAACGAAGAAGAACGGAAGTTTTCCGACACCAGTCGAAAAGGCTGATTTCTCCGATTTCAAGGCGTTTTTAAAGACTTTTCTGAATACTTCCGAACAATGTCGGCGAAAGGAAATTGCAGAGGAATTCAGAAAACGTCATCTTGAACTTTACGAATTTCTGAAGGAAAACCGTGAGATTATTTCGGCGGAAACTGAAATCTCAAAAACTATAAATGACGTTTTGTCCGGAAATACCGTTGGTTCAGAAGATAGACACCTGTCTAACTTATTTGAAATTATTGAGGACGGTCTGAAAAAATGATGTATGAAAAATTATCTCCGAAACAGCTTCGGGCGATGCTCTGGTGGTCGCAGTCCGACACGAAAAATTATGACGCTGTAATCTGCGACGGCTCGGTGAGAAGCGGAAAAACGATGTCGATGACGGTCGGGTTCGTGCTCTGGAGCATGAAAAATTTCAGCAGTCAGAATTTCGCTTTATGCGGAAAAACAGTCAGTTCACTGAAAAGAAACGTCATAACACCGATGCAGAAATGGCTGGAAGGCATTGTGAAAATCAAGGTGAATTTAAGCCGGAATTTCCTCGATATTTTGATGTATGGACACAAAAACAGATACTATTTTTTCGGCGGTAAAGATGAAAGCAGTTGTCAGCTTGTGCAGGGTCTGACGCTTGCGGGGATTATGTTCGACGAGGTCGCATTGATGCCACGTTCTTTCGTGGAACAGGCTTTAGCGAGATGTTCGGAAAAGGGTTCAAAATTCTGGTTCAACTGTAACCCCGATTCGCCGGAACATTGGTTCTACAAGGAGTGGATTCGGAAAAGCCGTGAAAAGAACGTTTTTTACCTTCATTTCGACATGAATGACAACTTTTCACTCGACCCGAAAATAAAAAAACGTTACGAAAATCTTTATTCCGGCGTTTTTTATGAGAGGTTTATTCTCGGGAAATGGGTGGTTGCCGAGGGGATAATCTACAGTATGTTCGACAGGCGGAAAAACGTCGGAATTCCCGAAATATTGCCGAAAGGTGAATATTACGTCAGCATTGATTACGGCACAAGGAATCCGTGTTCAATGGGACTCTGGCTGCTCTCTGAGGACGGTCACGGCTATCGTATCCGTGAAAGTTATTACGACGGTCGTCGAAAAAGTCAGAAAACTGACGAGGAGCATTATTCGGAACTCGAACGGCTCGCCGGAAATCTTGCCGGAAAGATAAACTACGTTATCGTCGACCCTTCGGCACTGAGTTTCATCGAATGTATACGCAGGCACGGGCAATTCCGCGTGAAAAAAGCCGATAATTCGGTGGCTGACGGCATTCGCAACGTTGCAAGTCTGCTGACTGCCGGACGGCTTCATTTTTCGGAAAACTGCCGTGATACGCTCCGCGAATTCGCCCTTTACCGCTGGGACGAAAAATCGGGAAAGGACGTTCCAATCAAGGAAAATGACCACGCTATGGACGATATGAGGTATTTTGTAAAAACAATTATGTGGCGTACACTGAGGGATTTCGGAGGTGAGGGCAGTTGACAGACGCAAGGGAAATAGCGGCGGCAATAAAAGTGCCATGCCTGATAAGTGGCGAAATGTCGCGGAAAATGGCTTTCTGGGAAAAACTTTATCTGAACGACGCGGAATGGCAGTCGGGACGGGTGCGACCGCTGAAAATTCCGGCGGTAGTTGCAAAGGAACTTAAAAGGCTGATAATGAAGGAATTTTCGGTTTCCGTAAACGACGAGGAACTTGACAGGGCTTTTCAGGGATTTATCCCGAAATTACGCCGAAAACTCGATTTTGGTCTTGCAATCGGCGGAATGGTTTTCAAGCCTTACTGGGACGGGACGACACGTGTCGATATTGTACCACAGAATGAATATCTGCCGATAAAATATACGGACGATTCGTGCGATTCTATCGCTTGTCCGGAGACTGTAACGATTGGCAAAACAAGTTATACACGGATTGAGGTTCATGACTATAACCGTAAGAATATGACGCACAAAGTTACAAACTACTGTTTCAAGTCGGGAAATCCCTCGTTTATCGGGGCTGAATGTGGACTGGAGGAAGTTCCCGAATGGAGCGGAATGACGAAAGAAAAGGTTTTTGAAAACGTCCGTCAACCGCTTTTTTCGGTGTTCAGGACACCTGACTCAAACAGCGTCGACATCGGCTCATCGCTCGGAATATCGGTATTTTCGGACGCTGTCGGCTTTATCCGTGACGCAGATATTCAGTGGGAGAGGATTTTGTGGGAGCTTGAATCTTCGGAGCGTGCGATTGACGCAAGTGAAGACCTTTTCAGGTTCAGGGACGGAAAGCCGATTCTGCCGAAAGGTCGTGAACGTATGTACCATACTTACGGCAAAACGGGCAGCAACGACAACAGCATCTTCAACACCTATTCGCCCGAAATCCGCGATATTTCGTATTTTAACGCGTTCAATCAGATTATGAGGAGAATTGAAAACGCCTGCGGTCTGAGTTACGGATTTCTTTCGGAGGTCGACAGCGTGGAGAAGACGGCGGAGGAAATCCGCTCGAGCAAGCAGAGAAGTCACAGCAGGGTCTGCGATATTCAGGAAAATCTCCGGATATCGCTGGAAGAAACGCTTTACGGCATGAAATATCTGCGTGATTACTACGAAAACAGAAAGAGCGGGGACGTGAAAATCACGTGTAGTTTCGGCGACGGAGTGCTTGAAGATACGGACAAGGAATTTCAGAGACGTTTGCAGATGGTGACCGCCGGACTGCTTTCGGGAGAGAAATTTTTAGCGTGGTATTTCGGTTGTGAGGAAAGTGAGGCAAGTAAGTATATGCCTGAAAAACGGCGAATTTTCGGGGGAAATGCCGATGATTCCACCTTCTGAATACGACCGTCTCTGCGAACGGATTACGACAATTTACGAAGAACTCGACAATGCGATTATTGAGGACATGGCGAGTCGTATCGTGCGTATGGGGGGCGTTACGGAGGCGACGAAATGGCAGGCAAAACAGCTTCGGGAGTCGGGAAGGCTCTATGAAGAAATTATTGCCGAGATTTCAAAATATACGGATTTGTCGCGAAATCAGGTGAATTCTCTTTTTGAAGATGCAGGTTCTGAGTCGATTGGGAACGACAACAGGCGTTACCGTGCGGCAGGGCTGGAGGGCGTTGTGAAGATGTCTGACGCGGTTTTGCAGACGCTTGAAGCGGGAATTGAGAAGTGCAACGGAAGTCTGCAAAATCTGACGCTGACGACAGCAAACGCTTCGCAGATGGAGTACATAAACGCCTGTAATCAGGCATATATGCAGGTTGTGAGCGGTGCTTTTTCGTATCAGGAGGCGATAAAACAGGCTGTCCGGAGGACAGCAGAAGACGGCATTTCTGTTTTGTATCCTTCGGGAAAACGGGACAGGATTGAAGTCGCGGTGAGACGTTCAGTACTTACAGGTATCGGACAGACCGTCCGAAAAATTTCGCTTATTAATGCCGGCGAAATGGGTTGTGACCTCATGGAAATCACCGCCCATGCAGGTGCAAGACCTGAACACGCAAGGTGGCAGGGCAAAGTTGTGAGCCTTTCCGGACGGCGTGGCTATCTTTCAACCGGCGACATCGGTTACGGCACGGGCGAGGGGTTCGGCGGCTGGAACTGCCGTCACGACTGGTTTCCGTTCTTCGAGGGAATAAGTGAACCGGCGTACACTCCTCAGCAGCTCGAAAAACTGGACGAAAAAAATATTGAGTACAACGGTAAGATGTACAGTCAGTACGAAATTTCGCAGATTCAGCGACGTTATGAAAGGGAAATCAGGGCGGCAAAACGTGAACAGTCGGCTTTTAAAGTCGCCGTTGAGGAGGCAGACGACCCTGAACTCAGGCAGGCAATGCAGGAAAGTATGAATCATGCGAACGCTCTCCTCAGAGACCGACAGGACAAAATGCGTGATTTCATAAGGCAGACCGGTCAGGACAGGGATTATTTCAGAGAGCAGAATTATGGTAAAACTAATACAAATAATAGTCATATTCAAAATGACTTGATTTCTGTCGAGAATAATGGTACAATTAAAGTACCTAAAACACTGTCAGGGTATGAAAAAGCTAGAGTTGCATATATGGAGAAAATCCAAAATACAGAAATAATGAAACCTGAAAATAAGGAGGCAGTGGAAAAGGCACTTAAAACTTTGATTGATGATGGCGATTTCTGCATGAGAGTTCGAGGAAGTGTATTAAACACTATTCTTGATTCAGATGACAGGCATTTCAAAAATCAGATGGAAACACAAAGTTCAATGGGTGCTTTCAACCCGGAAATAAGGAAAGAAGCATCTGAAATACTATTTGGAGTTGATTCCTCTCAACTTCAAGGCAGAGATTTTGAAAAATATGGATTTCTTGCTGGTAAGGATAAAACTATTTCCTTTGAAGATGAAGAAGCTTCTGATTATGGAGAAATTATAATTCAGTTTGATAAAAATAAACTTTTTGACAGAACAACTTTTACAGTCGGTGATTCTTTGAACAGAATCACAGATAAAAGCTTATTATTTGCTGGAAAGGTTTCGGAACCGTCTGTATGTGCAGTTCCACAAGATAATTTTACAGGCAAAACTATTGAGACCTCTGCAAAATACAATAATGGTTTAGTTGAAAATCATATAGAATTTTGTCATGAAGCAATGGCAGAATATATTGAACTTCAATATCATGGTAATTTATCACTTGATGATGTAGAAATATTATATTATCAAGGAAATATTGATTACACTTTAAAGGGCAAATTGGAGGAACTTGGAATAAAGGTTATAAAAACAGAAAGTTAAGGTTGGTATTTATGAGAATTGTATTAATAGATAAAAATCGTTCTGATTGTGGATTTTATGCAATAATTGAACTTGATAAGCCTTTTAAGCATCCTAGAGGATATCGTAAGTACGTCGGACTTTCCGGAAGTGAAAAATTGCCAAGAATTAACGTTATACCATTTTCTAATACTCTTACAAAGTGGGCGATAGCAGGTTATGAACCAGTAAATATAGAGGAAAAAGATTTTCCCGAGGTATTAATAAAAAAAATAAAAGAGTTATATACTATGGAGGAACTTTGAAATAGTGTCAACCGCAATCCCACCGGCTTTAGACAATGGGTAGTTCACTTATATTTTTTTCGGAAAAAACAAGCTGTTTTAGTTGTTTTTCCCCTGAAATAACGCTATAATTGACCACCCTTGCATACGTGTGAGGGGTGGTCTTTATTTTATAGATATTTTAACGAAAAGGAGACTGAGAATGTCGGAAGAAGAAACAAAAGAGACGCAAGAAAAGGTCTATTCGGTGGAGGAATATGAAGCACTTGCCGAAAAATTACGTGATACTGAGGAAAAGTGGGAGAAGTCGGAAAGCGAGCGAAAGGCTTTTGAGTACCGCACAAAGCTTACCCAGTATGTTAAAAATTTACGTCTTAAAGATGATATTTATGAACAATATGTTGCGGATATGCTTGAAAAAAAGGGTCTGAAGTTTGAGGGCGACAAGCTTGTCGGTGGTGACGAAATTATGAAGGATTTCAGAAAAAACCACGGTAACGCTTTTATTCCTGATGCCGAAGAACGTGTAAGTGCGTCAACTTCAGGCAAAGCACCACGCACGGTAAATGCCGTTGAACAGGCTTTTTATGCGAAAAATCCACATCTTTTCCACAAAAATTAAGGAGGCTGAATTATGTCGCACGAATCAAAAACAAGATATTCCGACCTCGTCCTTGCCAAACTCCGCAGTGAACTTGTTCTTTCAGACGGTTTCGTTTTCAACAACGATTACGAAGGCAGTGCGGTTTCAGGGGCGGTAAAAATTCCGGTGCGTGACGATGAAGTTGCCGTTTCCGACTATGACAGGGCAAACGGTATTCAGGTTACCCACGGAAATACCGGCTATACTACCCTTTTAATCGACAAGGACAAGGCTATAAACGAACTTATTGACGGATTTGATGCCGAAAATGTACCCGACAATCTCGTTGCCGACCGTCTTGACAGCGGTGGCTATGCTATGGCGAAACAGGTCGATATCGACGGCGGAACGGTTCTTCTTTCAGGGGCGGAAGTCATGAACATCGGTTCTCTCTCGAAGAACACTATTTACGATTATATCGTTGAAATCCGCAAGGAGCTTTCAAAGGCGAACGTCCCCGACGACGGAAAACGCTACCTTCTCCTTACCCCCGAAGCTTATGCCCACGTCCTCAAATGCGATGAATTCACGTCCGCTTCCGAACTCGGCGACAGCGTGAAAGAAAGCGGTGCTATGGGAAAAATCGCCGGTTTTCTGGTCAAGGAATGGAACGACAGCACGCCCAATCTTGCCATGATTGCCGGTCACCCGCGTTTTGCCACACGTGCTATGGAGTGGGCTGTCGACGTTCATATTCAGGACCTGTCGCAGTCGGGTCAGTATATCGGAGCGTGTGCGGTTCAGGGGCGAAACGTCTACGGTCATAAGGTTCTCAGAAGTTCGGCGATACGTGCCGTTTACGCCAATTCTACGCTTTCCGCAGGTCTTTCAAAGGGCGACACGGCAGGTACAACGGTGGCAACGGTCACGGACGGAGTTTCCGGCGGAACTTTTTCTTATAAAATCAACCCTTCTTCACGGGCGGTTTACGGCATGACACCGGCGGATTACGGCGGTACTTCTCTCGTTTCGGGAACTACCAAGATAAAGGCAAAATATGGCGATATTCTTGAAATCGTGAACATCAGCGACGGCAAAATCAACGGTGCTGTCTACCTCAGAGTTGAAAGTGAAAATCTGAAATGATTTACGCAGATTATGCCTATTATTCGGGAAAATTCGGCGGCAGTGCGGTTTCTGAAAACGACTTTCCGGTGCTTGCCTTAAAGGCCTCCGAGTATATGGACGCTGTGACTTTTGACAGGCTGAAAGACGGTATTCCTGAAAATTTTGCCGAAAATATAAGCCGTTGCTGTTGCGAACTTGTTGAAAATATCCAGAAATTCGGCGGTTTGCAGACCACCGGAAACGGTGCTGTTTCGTCTGAAAAAATCGGCAGTTACAGCGTTGACTATCAGAGTACGGCAGAACAGATTTCGACTTTTTCCGCGTTATACCGACTTTCAGATGACGTTGTACGTCGTTATCTTGGCAGGTCGGGGTTGCTTTACAGGGGGACTTATTAGTGTTTACAAACAAGAACGGCTGTACAGTTTACGAAAAATCGGTAAAAAACCGTGAACCGAAATTTATCCGTCATAAGATTGAACATATTTACGTTGAAGACATTAAATCGCAGGAAATAAAGAACGCACAGGGAAGTGTGAGGAGTCCGGAAAATGAGACGCTGGCATTTATTCCCGAAAATTCGTTGACGGATTACAATCCAAAAGTAAGCGACAAAATAGTTTTTGATATTATAGCCGAAGAAAATCCACCCGAAAACGCTATGACTGTAATGAAAGTTAAAAATTTTTGCTACGGTTCACCGGCGGTAAGGCATCTGGAGGTGACGGCAGAGTGATAACGTTTGCCGGAGTTGATTTTGCCCCGAATTTCAGGCAAAAAACGGAATCGGGCTTTAAAATGTGTCAGAAATTTATCGACAGCGAAACGGTAAGACTTTCAGATTCTTACGTCCCGATGAAGACGGGTATGCTGAAAAAAAGCGGTATTTCGGGGACTGTCGTGGGTTCGGGAATTGTCGAATATACCGCACCTTACGCGAGGAGGCAGTACTACACGAACAGCGGTGAGGGGCAGAGGGGGCGGCTTTGGTTCGAGCGAATGAAAGCCGACCATAAGGGCGAAATCGAGAGGAAAGCGATGGAATTTTTTGAGTGAAAAAGCCGGTTATTGAGTGCGTCCGGGACTATATCATGAAGTTTCCCGGATTGAAGGACGGCTGTTTTCTGGTGGATTTTCTGGGAAATCAGCCGATTGAATACGTGGTCGAGACCGTCCCCGGCGACCCCGTCTACAAAAAATATACGGACGGGAGCTGCATGAAACAGTTTCTTTTTTTGTTTGCGAGCCGTGAATTCTACAGCGAGGACGTAAGCCGCTGCCTCGAGAACAACGCCTTTTACGAGCGTTTCGGGGAGTGGATAACTGAACGGAATTTTAACGGTATATTGCCAGATTTAGGGGATTCACGCAATCCCGTTTCAATAGAGGTACTCACGGGTGGTTACGCTTTCGATGCGGACACGAACACCGCCCGTTATCAGATACAGATGCGTCTGCTTTATGAGGAGGAATAAATTGTGAATGATTTAACAAAACCTGAAATTGTTGCAAGACACAGAATTCTTGCTTTTTACGGAGTTCCCGAAAATTCGGGAAATTCCGTCACTTACCACCGAATGAAGAAATTTACACAGTTTACACATAGTAAAAATCCGATAGAATATAGCCGTCAGTATGTTGACGAGCCTTTTCAGCAGACCGATGTTGTCGGTTTTTCGCCGTCCTACGATTACGCTTTTGACAGGCATAAAAATCTTGCCGTTCAGAGTGATATTGTTAAAATAACTAACGGCGAACTTATCGGCGACGAGGCGGTCAGGACGATTATTATTGTCGATACCTCCGACCCCGAGGCGACCGCCTGCAAGCGAGATTATGCCGTTATTCCGAACTCTGAGGGCGATAACATCAACATTTACACGTATTCGGGAAGTCTGAAGGCAAGGGGTGAAAAGACGGAAGTGAAGGTCTCGACCAACGACAATTATCAGACAATTACACTGACGGACGGGGGAAATCACAATGAAATCTGAAACATGGAAAGTGAACGGCTGTGAGCTGAATCTCGACCTCGGTGACGCTGACGTTATGGAGCGTTATGAAAATGCCTTTGAGGCGATGGCGGCTGAAGAAGGCGAAATTTCTGGAGAAATGAGACAGTCCGAAAAAATAAGAGCTTATTGTAATCTTTACAGAAAACTTTATAATCGCATTTTCGGGGAGGGTACGTCTGAAAAAATTTTTGAAGGGTGTCCCGAAAATACGGCAGTTTACGATGAAGTCTACTACAGTTTTCTCGGCTTTGTTAAAAATTATGTCACCGATTCAGCACGCAGAAGAGCTGAAAAGCTGGCAAAGTACAATCCTTTAAGTATAAATGATTAATATAATTTACGAAAAATTTCCGGAGACAATTTCGGCGGACGGGCGTGAATACCGCGTAATCACGGACTTTCGGGAGTGGATAAAATTTGCCGACATGATGGGCGACAACGAACTTTCTTCAGACGATAAAATTTTATTGCTTACCCGTTTTTTCAGAAGTCCGCCGGAACGCGTCACACAGGAGCTTTTAGAGGCAGTTTTTGGCTTCTACAGGGCGGAAAGTCTTGAACCGAAGCCACCCGCCGATGACGATTTTTCCGAAGGCAGACCTGCCCCGCCCGTTTTCGACTGGAAGACGGATTCACGGTATATCGTCAGCGATTTTCTGCGATATTACGGCATTGATTTGCTTTCGGCAGACTATATGCACTGGTGGAAATTCCGCTGTCTTTTTTCGGCACTTCCCGACGATTCGCAGTGCCAGAAACGTATTGCTTACCGCAGTACCGACGTAAATCAGATAAAAAACGAGGCTGAACGACGCAGAATCATGCGGATAAAACGGGCGATTGCCATTCCGTTTGAATACGAAGACGACATGATTGGTGCGATATTCGGTATTTAGGGGGGATTTTATGGCGTTTGACGGCACTCTTAAATTTGATACGGCAATTGACCAATCGGGCTTTGAACAGGGTATCGAAAGTCTCGGAACAATCGCACAGAAAGGACTTTCTGCCGTTAAATCGGCATTTTCTACGGCAGGGTCTGCTGTTATGGAACTTGGCGACTTTTCGGTTAATGTAGGTCGCGACTTTGAAGCAGGAATGTCGCAGGTTGCCGCTACCTTAGGGTACTCCGCCGAGGCTCTGAAAAAACCGTTTTCGGAGATGTCGGCAGAGGAAAAACAGGCTTACGAAAACATGGAAAACCTCTCGGCAAAGGCGAAGGAGATGGGTGCTGCCACCTCGTTTTCAGCCTCGCAGGCTTCCGAAGGACTGAATATCCTCGCAATGTCCGGATATTCAGCGGAAGAATCAATAGGCATGATTGAAAACGTTTTGCACCTTGCCGAAGCGGGCAGTCTTTCGCTCGCCGACGCGGCTTCATTTGCGGCAGGTTCGATGAAAGGATTTGTCAGTGAATCGGGCAATTTTGCCGATGTCACCGAAGCTTCCGCCTACTATTCCGACCTCATCGCGAAGGGGGCAACCCTCGCCGCGACCGACGTTTCTCAGCTTGGTACGGCACTTTCTCAGACTTCCGCAACCGCCGATTCCTACGGGCAGTCGTCTAAGGAAGCAGGCGTTGCCCTCCTCCGACTCGCCGAGCAGAACATAACCGGTTCAAACGCCGCCACCGCCCTCGCCGCCGCAATGAAAGACCTCTATTCTCCCACTGATACCGCCAAAAAAGCCCTCGACTCACTCGGCGTGAGTGCATACGATTCGAGCGGAAAAGCGAGGGATTTCAACACCGTCGTCGACGAACTCAACGGGGCTCTCAACAGCCTTACGGACGAGGAACGGGCAAGCCTCGAAGATACAATTTTCGGTATTCAGGGCAAAGCGGCTTTCGACAAAATGGTCGCTTCATCGGGCGATACCGTGCAGAAATTTTACGACGGCATCGCTGACGCAAGCGGTTCGGCGGCACTTCAGTCCGAAACGATGCTCGACAATCTTGAGGGAAAAATTACTATCTTTAAGTCTGCCTCCGAGGGTTTCGGCATTGCTATTTATGAATCTTTCAACGGAATACTTAAAGATTTGGTAGGGACTGCCACCGGCTATGTCGAACAGCTTACAAGGGCGTTCAATGAGGGTGGTTTTGAGGGACTTGCCGGAGCTTTGGGTGGAATTCTTGCCGATGCCGTTGGCGTAATTGCGGAATATGTCCCAAAAATAGCGGAAAAAGCGGTGTCGATTGTTTCGGCGTTTGCTGGTGGTCTGCGTGAAAATGCGTCTGAAATAATCAGTGTCGGCATGAGTATCGGAGCATCGCTGATTGACGGTATATTGAGCATTTCCGCCGATTTGTCCGCACTCGCCTGCGACCTTTTCTGCACTCTTGCCGAAAGTCTGGCGGAAAGTATTCCGAAGGTTGCCGAAACAGGCTTATCGGTAGTGTCGGCGTTCACGGATTCTGTGCTTGAAAGTCTGCCCGAACTGCTTGATTCCGGACTGCTTATTATTACGACTTTTGCCGATGCCGTGCTTGAAAATCTTCCCCGACTGGTAGTTGTCGCATCTGAAATTGTTGGAAAAATAGCGGATTTTCTGACTAAAGGAGTACCGAAGGTGCTGGAAGCGGCAAAGTGTCTTCTGATGGGAATCGTCGAAGCACTTCCGCAGGTCATAACGGCTCTTGCCCGACAGTTTCCGCGACTTATTGATACAGTTTTACAGCTTATCCCACAGCTTGCCGACTCCCTCGCCGAAATTTTTCCCGAGATAACTGAATGCCTCGTTGACGGACTTCCGGCGGTCGTTGAGGCGGTCGCCGAGGCACTTCCGGAAATTTTTTCAATGCTTATCGAAACTATTTTATCGTTTGATACCCAACTTTTAGATACCGCGATAAGTCTTTTTTCCGCCATCGTCGAGGCACTTCCCGTCATTCTGGACGCTCTGCTTCAGCAGATTCCCGTGATTATAACGGCGGTCGTCGAAACTCTCACGCAGGCAGCCCCACAGCTCGCACAGGCTTCGTTAACTCTTTTTACAGAAATCGTCAATGCAATTCCCACGATTCTTGCGGAAATTCTCGAAGGACTGGCACAGCTCTGGGCAACTTCTGCCGAATGGCTGAGCGGAATTCTTGCGGAGGGCTGGGCGATAATTTCCCCGTGGCTCGCCGATATGCTCGAAAATCTGAAGACGGGTGCTGCCGAAATGGTTGCGGGGGTCATGGAATTTATCGGTCAGCTTCCCGAAAAAATCGGGACGGCACTCGGTTTTGTAATCGGAACTGTAGCAAAATGGGTTGTGGAATTTCCTGAAAAAGCAAGGCAGGGAGCAAGTGAATTTGTTGAAAATGTCAGAAAATTTTTCAGCGAACTACCCGAAAAAGTCGGGAATTTTCTCGGAAAGGTACTTGAAAAAGTGACGGGCTGGGGGTCTGACCTCAAAGAAAAAGGCAGAAAAATTGCCTCCGAACTCGTCGCAAAAATTACCGACGGTATAACGTCCCTGCCCTCGAAAATGGCGGAGGCAGGGAAAAATCTCGTCCGTGGTCTCTGGAACGGCGTGACGAATATGGGCAACTGGCTGAAAGAGAAAATTTCGGATTTCGGCAACGGCATTATCGATGGTTTTAAGCGTGCTTTCGGCATTCATTCGCCCTCGGCGGTCATGCGTGACAGCGTCGGAAAGTATCTTGCCCAGGGCATTGGAGTGGGCTTCAACGACGAAATTCCCGACATCGCAACGTCTGCACTCAAAGCCTTTGAAAATCTGGAAATTGCTCCCCCCGACCTGAAAATTCCCGACCTGAAAATTTCGGGGATAAGTCCCGAAAACGCCGATATTTCGGCAATAAAGTCACTTGAAAACCGGAGTTTCGGTCTGAATGGCGGATTTTTTCAACCCTCGGCAACCTCCGAAATCGTGAACAATACCTATAATTACACTTCACCGTCCGTTAATACGGAAAACGTCGGAAATCCTCATAATATCGTTATAAATGCACAGTTTATGTTGGACGGCGAAACGGTTGCCGAGGGCGTTACTGACATTATCGCCGACAAAATCGACGAGCTTCAGGGCGTGAAAATTCAGCTGAAAAGGAGGGGTCTCGCAAGATGAAAGAGGGCATCACAATCGACGGAATACATTCGTTTTACCGCCATAAACTGCGTATGACAAAGCGTTCTGTCGGCAACGCTCCCAGAGACGATTACACCGGGAGAGTGCCTTTTTCTAACGTTACTTACGATTTTGCAACGCTTTACGGTCAGAGTTTCGGCGAACGTACTCTTAATTATCAGCTCGAATTTATCTGTTTCGACAAGAAAAAATCTCAGGACAGGGTGGTTGCCGTCCTCCGCTGGCTTCACTGGAAAAACCGCAAAAATCTTTATGACGACCTCCTTCCCGACTATCACTTTGAGGTGCGTGAACCAGAGGTTAAATGGAGCGAAAATCACGGCATCTACACTTTCGACATGACTTTCAGGGCTAATCCCGAAATCGTTGCAAACAACGGTATTCAGTTAAAAAATACCGTTCTGCCCGACATAAATAACGACGGTTTCATTGATTCCGTCGATTCAACGATGATTTCCGTCGCCTACTCGAAAATCAGTACGGGGCAGGATTCGGGGCTGACCGCCGAACAGCTCAGAAAAGCCGACGCAAATTCCGACGGTTTCATTGATTCCGTCGATTCTACGCTTGTTTCGGGCTTTTACGCAAAACTCGCCACCGGTCGCTATTCCTGCACGCCTGAAGGGTGGACGGAATATCTCAACGACGTTTTAGGTGGAAGAAACGGAGTGATTTAATGTATGAAATAACAATCGAAAACAACGGTATATCGCAGAAAATCCATGAAAAAAGCCCTGACAGTCCGTGCAGACTTTCGGCGGGCAAACTGGTCGAGGAAATAAATCAGATTCCCTCTTTCAGTTTCACCGTTTCCGCCGGAAATCCGTGCTATTCTAACGGTCTGAACGACAGAAAAACACTGGTTAAAATTGTTAACACAATCACCAAGGAAACTGAGTTCGAGGGCGTTCTCCTCACCCACGAAACGAGTATGAGCAGTGCCGGAAAACTGCAGAAAACCGCCGTTTGTGAGGGACTTTTGGGCTACCTCTGCGATACCATTCAGCCGTATCGGCACTATGAGGACGCAACGGTTTCGCAGTTCCTTTTTTCGCTCCTCGAAAACCATAACGCACAGACTTCCGCAGACAAGCGAATTTTTCTCGGTGAATGTAATTTCGGCGACGACCACAAAAACAGCAAAACTACCGCATATCGCAACACTTTGGAGGAAATTAAGGTGAATCTGATTGACCGAATCGGTGGTGAAATGCGTGTCCGTAGGGTCGAGGGGAAACTTGTCCTTGACTTTCTGAGGCAGTGCGGTGAAAAGTCCGATTTGACCGTAGAACTGGCAAAAAACATGAAATCTCTCGAAGTGAAAAACGATTCAACGGACGTTGTAACAAGGCTGATTCCTCTCGGGGTGCGTCTTGGCGACGGCGAATCCGCAGAACGTCTGACAATCGCCGAAATCAACGAAGATAAGCCATATATCGACGATGAAAACGCCGTTGAAAAGTACGGGATTATTGTCGGCACTGCCGTTTTTGACGACATAACCCGTGCGGAAAATCTCATTGAGGCCGGACGTAAATATCTCGAGAACAATAACCGTATCAAAAAGTATTATTCGGCGGAGGTGCTTGATTTGTCGATTATCGACGGTAGTCGAAAAAATCTCAGATGCGGAAATGTCTACAGGTTTAAAAATTCTTTCATGGGACTTGATGAGAATCTGAGGCTCAAAAAAAGGACGGTCGATATATACAAACCGTTTGCACCAATCGTAGAAATCGGCGATAAATCGGAGAAAATCACAGATGTTGCGATTCGTACAAATAATATTTTTGAGTATGAACTTCCGGAACAGAAAAGTGAAATGATGGCGATGGCAAAGGCGATTGCGACGAGTTTAATCGCAAACGCAACGACGGGATTTGTCGTGATTCGTCCCGACGAGGTTCTGATTATGGACACCGACAGCGTTGAAACGGCTACGAAAGTATGGCGTTGGAATTCGGGCGGTCTCGGCTACTCAAGTACGGGATATAGCGGCGAATACGGTCTTGCCATGACGATGGACGGGCAGATTGTGGCGGATTACATCACGGCCGGGACGCTGAGAGGGTGCGAGATTCTCAACGGCGACGGCACTTTTCACGTCGACGAAACGGGGAAGGTAACGGCGGAAAATATCGAAATAACGGGCGGAAGTATCAATATTCAGACGGGCAACGAAAATTTTGATGTGATTTCGCTCAGTCAGGGGGACTGCCGTTCGGGGCTGAGTCCGACCGGTTTGGTTGTCAGAAATGCACAAACAAAGAAGATGATTTCTGTGAATGTTAACGGAATTTATGCCTATAATGACTACGATAAAATACCCGAACATACGTTCAGTGTTTCCTATCAGACGGGCGAAATCAACACTTCCGGCGGAGTTTTCGCGGGCGGAAACATAAGTGCGAAGGACATTCACGGCGATGTCCTCAGGTCTGAGGGGGACGTGAAGGCGGGCGGAAACATCACGGGACATGAGATTTATGCCGATAATCTGCACTTTAAGATGGATAACGGCTATCAATATTCACTCCGCACGTATCTGAATTATCTTGAAGACCGTCTGAACAGTTTGTGAGGTGGAAATGGTAAAATTTTATAACGAAATGCCTGAAATGGAGTTTTTTTCGGGCGACACACTGCCGGTTTTCACGATTGAAGTCGAAACGGAAAACCTTGAAAACTGCACGATGTCGGTGACGTTCGCAAAGGCAAATGACCCGAAAAACAGGGCTTTTTTCAAGGACTGCCTCCGCACTCCGACGGGCTTTCAGGTGCAGATTACAAGCGATGAAACCGCACAGCTCAACGAGGGGGCGTATGTGATGAACTTCCGCATGACAGATGAAAACGGGCTGAGTTACATAAAACTTTCGGGGGCTGTTTACGTTCGGTCTTCGGCGGGGGTGTGAAATGAATTATACTTTTAAAATAGATGACAGTCGTTTATTCAACGTAAGTCAATCAGACAATATGAAGTTTGGCATAAACGTCGGAAATTCGGGAAATAATGTACTTCCAGACAATGTTGTTACAAGCAATTCGGTGATGTGCGTCGAGGCTGTAACACAGCAATGGTACGATACCAATAAGCACGAAAATGATACACTTTACATTATTAAAGGTAGGGAATAGGAATGTCAAGAATAACTTACAACGACATATTCAGCGGTGCAGAAGATGAAGATTTGCTTGCAATTGTAGAGGAGAACAATTCTGACGAAAAACGTCGTAAAATCAAGAAAAAACTGTTGAAAGTGATAGAAAACGAGCTGACTCCGAAACAGCGGGAGGTTATTGAGGCATATTATTTCAATCACATGAATATGCCCGAAATTGCCCGAAAACAAGGCGTTTCTGAGGCCGCAGTCTCGGCGAAAATTACCGCAGGAAAACGCAGGATACAAAAATTTATGAAGTACTGCATAAGATGTGATATGTGTCAAAATGATTAATCAACTACATTTTTATTTACAGTTTTTTTAAAATTTCTTCTTGATAAATCGGATTTTTTGTGATATAATTGAGATATGTTTAACATAACATGAGAAAAGCTGGTAAAACAGTTTTTCCGTATCTCTTCAAAAGGCTGTCGATGTTCTCCGGAATATCGGCAGTTTTTTTATATCGGCAATAACGAACGGCGTTATATTATTATAAGAAAGGTGAGCAATCTAACAAATCGTCTTTGTGTGTTTCACACACATTATTTGGTAAAAATTACCAAAAGTTTGGTGGTTTGTGTGAATTGATTTTTTCTCAAAAATGCGGTATAGTGTGTGTACGGACGAAATACGGAAAATGGTGGGTTATTACGTCGAATGAAATATATTTACAGTATAAGTTATAAACTATCATAAATCGTCGTATTATTGTCTGAAAAAAATTTAGCTGGAGGTGCGACTATGTTAAACATAAAAACAAAAATGTTTATCGGAAGTCAAAGCGTTGTCGGTGCAAAAATAGCCGACAGATTATCAGAAGCGGGAGTCTATACCATAACACGCAAGGAGTTTTCGGCTGAAATGCTCGAAAAAAGCGGTGCTGTCCTCATCGACAACACGGGCGACGACATTGATGAAGCAACGGAAAGGTTGATTTTAAACGGAAGTGAAAAGGTGAGAACGTTTGTTCTGACAAGTGATGAAAGTCCCCTTATTTCCGATAAAAACGGCGTTATGTTCATCTCGGAAAAGCTCGGAACGGAAAATATCTGCGGACTGCTCGGATACTTTTTTGATGCGGGAAATTTCCGCAGAAAAACTGAAAAGGCTGCGTCTAAAATACTTATGAATATCGGATTTCAAGTGAATCTGAAGGGTTACAGGTACCTCATCGCGATGATTCTGACTATAGTCGAAAATCCGGAGCTTATCTACAGCTTCACCCACGAAATTTATCCGATGATTGCCGAAAAATACGGCGTTACGGCACTCAGCGTTGAACGTGCAACGAGAAACTCAATAGAGCTTGCGTATGACAGAAATTACCAAAAATTTGAGGAGTTATTTGGCTATAAGTTACAAAAACCAACAAATACGGAATTTGTATCGTTCTGTGCCGAAAAAATAAGGCTTGAATTATTCTGATTTTTTGCCGAATATCAACGAAAATCCCCCGCTTGTAAAAGTGGGGGAAAAATTTGTGCCAAACTATTGACAAATAAAAAATAATGTGCTAAAATAAGTTACAGAGAGGCAAAAGAGGCTGTATCAGGTCGATAATTTTAATTTTTTACTGATTCTGACAAAAGAAATAAAAAAATCGTTCAACAATCTGCACAAACAATAATATAAAAACTGTTAAGAAAAATCGCTGATACTTTACTAGCCTAAGCAGGAGCGTTAAAAGGAGAAAGGCTATGATAAAAATTCATTTGTCCCGAATACTCGGGGAAAAACGTATCACTCAGGCGGAACTTGCACGTCAGACGGGAATAAGACCCTCGACAATCAGTGATATCTACAACGAATCAACCGAGCGTCTAAATATCCGCTACCTCGACCGAATCTGCGAGTATCTTGACTGTGATATTACGGACCTTATGGAATATATTCCTAACAAAACAGAAGAAAATAATGGCTGTCCCGTTCAGGAAACAGAACCGGAAATGTAAAAAAAAATACGTTAAACAACCCCTTAATTGCCTTTTAAACGGTCTTTAAGGGGTTTTTTTTGTAAACGCATAGCCAATAAATAACCGTTGGACACACGGGGTTAGCTCGCCTATGCTGTAATCAATGAATGACTCGAACGGGAAGTCCCCACTTCTGCAATCTTTACAATCTGTAAACTTTTTAAAACCACTTTTTTGTATTTTGTTTGTTAAATTTTGTATTTTGCTTGTTAAGCTACAACTAATAATATAACGCCCTGAGAATTGGGGCGTTTTTTCTTTACAAAAGTAAAAATAAATGGTATAATGGGAATTACAAATAATTTGTAAAGGAGAAATGAAATTGACAAAAGAATCAAACGGCGGAATATTAAAATACAAATGGTATCTTTATCTTACGGAATTTTTTTCGGGTGTTTCGGTAATGGCGGTGGAGCTGGGGGCGAGCAGACTTCTTGCACCTTATTTCAGTTCGTCGCAGATAGTTTGGACGATAATTATCGGTACTATTATGATTGCAATGGCACTCGGAAATATTTTCGGCGGAAAGAGTGCCGATAAAAATCCCAATCCCGATAAACTCTATGCAAGAATTTTACTTGCGTCGGTATGGATAGCTGCTATTCCCTTTTTGGGAAAATTCGTAATACTGGGTGTGTCTGCCCTGCTTGTCGTTACGGTAAACACTAACTTTCTTATATGGGCGGCATTTTTTACCTGTATGATAGTTTTTGTGTTTCCCTTGTTTCTGCTTGGAACAGTTACGCCGTCGCTTGTAAAGTATACGGTTGACAGTCTTGACGACAGCGGAAAAACAGTCGGTACACTTGGGGCATTCAACACAATAGGCAGTATTATCGGTACTTTTGTACCTACTTTTATTTCAATACCAGCCGTCGGAACTTCTGCAACTTTTCTTATATTTTCGGGAATACTTCTTGTTATTGCAATTGTTTACTTCATATTCAGCAGACGTGGTGCGGTAAGATGTGCGGTTACTTCTGTAATTTTCGTAGTATGCTGTGTTGTTTCGGCTTCATTCGGTTTTGTTTTCTGGGAAAACGACCTTGCATACGAGGGTGAATCGGTGTATAATTATCTGCAGGTAAAGGACAATGAAAGGCGGACGGCTCTTTCTACAAACGTACTTTTCGGTGTACAGTCTGTATATATAAAATCGGGTGAACTTTCGGGAATGTACTATGATTATGCAATGTCAGCACCGTTAATGGCTGATACGGGAGATAAAAAAGATATTTTGATACTCGGTATGGGTACGGGTACTTATGCAAAGCAGTGTATGAACTATTTTGACAATATCACGGTCGAGGGCGTTGAAATTGATGACAAAATAACTGACCTCGCACATGAATATTTTGAACTTCCCGAAGATGTTAAAGTAACAACTTATGACGGACGTGCTTTTCTGAATGTTTCGGATAAAAAATACGATGTTATAATGGTTGACGCATATCAGGATATAACGATACCTTTTCAGATGTCGTCGGTTGAATTTTTCCGTCTTGTTAAGTCGCACCTTAAAGAAAATGGTGTAATGGTTGTAAACATGAATATGAGATCAAAGGAATCAGACGGTATAAACAGCTGGCTTGCGGACACAATATCGGATGTTTTTGGTGAGGTCTTTACGGTTGATGTGACAGGCTCGACAAACCGTGAACTTTTTGCTTCCGATAATCCCGATATGCTGAAAGTTTTTTCAGAAAATACCAGCAGTATTGAAAACGAAAGTCTGTTTTCGATGATGAATAACGTTGCGGACAATATTGTCAGGTATGAAAGCGGTGAGCAGATTCTTACCGACGACAAAGCTCCCGTTGAACTTTTAGGAATGAGTGTCATTGACGATATTATTCAGGACGAACTTGTTTATTACCGTGAAAAATTCAGGACTGAGGGTATAAAAAGTCTTATCGGATAAATCAAATCTGTACAGAAATTTTTCTGTACAGATTTTTTTGTCATAATATAAGATTTTTCGGAATAGACTGAAACAGTAAGATTATGGAGGCGATTTAATGGACCAGAAAGCTATTGAACAATACAAGCGTGAAATGATGAAACTTTATGGGAAAAGTACTTCTGTTCACGATGAAGCGAATGAAGAAAAGAGTCCTGCTTCAAGAGAAATAGAAAAGCCGTTTGTTGAGGAGGCAAACGAAACAGAAGCACCAAAAAAGAATGAGCAGGTTGAAAGTGGCAGGTCATATAAGGAACAACACCCCGTTTCAGAGGAAACAGACGATGTGAACGAAAATGCCCCTGATGATACGGCGTATTCTGCGGACGAACGTTATCCTGAACCTGATTTATCGGAGCTTAATCTTGATTACGGACAGTCTGAAACTGACAACGTAATTTCACCTGATTATGAATCGGAAAGAAGCATAGGAAATTCAGTCGGTTATATAATTGTGAATACGAGAACGGGTGAGGAATCTTCGCCGGTTGCCGACGCGTCTGTACTGATTACGGCAATTGTTGACGGAAAGCGTGAAATTATTGCGTCGGGAAAAACTGATGAAAGCGGTACAAGCAAAAGATTTTCTGTTCCTGCTCCCGACCTTGTTCACTCACAGTCGCCCGATTCGGTCAGGAGACCTTACAGTCTTTTTGATATAAGCGTGACCGCAAAGGGCTTTTTTAATGCAAGGAGTGTTGATGTTCCTGTTTTTTCGGGTGTTACATCTGTACAGAATTTTAGTATGATACCTGTTCCGCTTATGATGAAATCAGGTGATGAAACGGTTACATATGTTAATCAGGAGCCTGATTTTCCTGACGTAAACTGATAATGAAAGGATTTTTATATGCTTACAGGAACACCATATATCCCCGAAACTATTACTGTTCATCTTGGCACTCCCGATTCAGACGCACCAAATGTCACGCTTGATTTTGCTTCATATGTAAAGAATGTTGCGTCAAGTGAAATTTTTCCGACATGGCCTGAAAATGCCCTGCGTGCAAATATCTATGCGATAACTACTTTTGCACTCAACAGAATCTATACGGAGTGGTACAGGTCAAGGGGATATGACTTTGATATAACTTCTACTACACAGTACGACCAGAAATTCATAAATGGACGTGAATATTTTGAAAATATAAGCTATCTCGTTGACGAACTGTTCAACGACTATGTCAGGCGGCAGGGAACTATTGAACCACTGTTCACGGCATTCTGCAACGGAACTACAACAACGTGCGACGGACTTTCTCAATGGGGTACAGTCACTCTTGCAAATCGGGGAATGACACCTTTTGAAATTCTTCAGTATTATTATGGCGACGATATAGAAATTGTTAAAAATGCTCCTGTCAGTACGGCATTACCGTCATATCCGGGCATGGAACTTTCTCTTGGTTCAGCAAGAAATGATGTGAAGTCATTGCAGATATATCTTAACAGAATTTCAAGAAACTATCCTGCCATTCCCAAAATACCTGTTGCAGATGGAATTTTTGACACGGCAACAGAAGCAGCGGTAAAGAAATTTCAGGAAGTTTTCGGTCTTGAAGTGACGGGTGTTGTAGACCAGGCAACATGGAACAGAATAACGTATATCTATACAAGTGTAAAACATATTGCCGAACTTGATTCGGAGGGGATACGTCTTGAAGAAATTGCTCCTGATTATGAAAATCTGAAATTTGGTATGCAGAGTGTTGCGGTAAGTGTACTGCAATATTATCTTGCCGTAATCGGTGCATATTACGAAGCTGTTACGCCTGTTGAAATTACGGGATATTTCGGTGAAAAGACTGAAAATGCTGTCAAGTCATTTCAGCGTGTTTTCGGACTTCCGCAGACAGGAGAAATTGACCAAGCGACAAGAAATGACATTTATCGTGCATATCAGGGTATTATTGAATCTGTACCGCCTGACTATACGGAAGTCGCACTTTATCCGAATACAGTTCTTAAAGAGGGAATCACAAGCGATGCAGTTCGTATCATTCAGGAATATCTTACATTGATAAACGAAACCTATCCCAATATTCCAGCGGTCAACAACACGGGTTATTTCGGACCTCTTACAAAGCAGTCTGTTATAGAGTTTCAGAAACAGTTCGGAATAAATCCTACCGGTATAGTGGGAGCGGTTACGTGGGATAAAATTGCGGAAGTATATTCAGACCTCAAATACGGATTTGACAAACGCCCGTATCAGAATCCGGGTTATACTATTACAGGTTAGGAAAGGAGTTTTTTATGCCATACACAAACGCACAGAAAAAACAACACATTGTGGAGTTGCAGACTTATCTGAATGCAATTTCTTTTGTAAACGGTCATATTCCGTCACTTGTTCCCGACGGGGTTTACGGAAAGGAAACTATATTTGCCGTCAGAATGTTTCAGCGTGAATATGGTCTTTCAGAAACAGGAAACACAGACCCAGTTACATGGAATAAGGTTGTAAGCGTTTACCGTTCTTATATCCGTTCAGAGCCTGTTGCTTACAATGTTTTTCCGTCCTCTACATATGTTGCACATCTTGGTGAGCAGGGGCAGATTATTTATATATTGCAGGCAATGCTTAACGATGTGGGAAATAATTACGACAATGCACCAAAATTAGACGTATGCGGACACTATAACATGGAAACATCAAATGCTGTAAGATTTTTGCAGAAGAAAATAGGACTTCCGCAGAGTGGAAATATTGACAGTATGGGCTGGAATATGCTTGTAAGCTGTTGTGAACATATAAACAGTACACTTTTAAGGGGAAAGAACAATTAAAAGTTTACATAAACTATTGAAATTTAAGGGGAAATGTTGTATAATTAAAATACTGATTAAAATAACATAAAGGAGCGTAAAAATGATTAAGAAATTTATAATTTCAGTATCTGCCGTAACTGTTGCGTCTGTTTTACTGTACACTACAGCGTCGGCTGTTTCGGAATATTCTGTTTCAGACCTTAAAAATCTTGGCAACGCACTTCTCGGAAAAGGTGAAATTATGGCTGAAATGGATTTGACAGGTGATAAGAGAGTGGATTCCTTTGACCTCGCTTTGATGAGAAAGAATTTTACTTCAACGGGAGAGTTTTCTGAATCGTCTTTCAGTGCTACAGAGGACAATGTAAAGTATACTGGCAGAAATTATTATGACGGTAAGACGGCATGGCTTGTGCAAAGTGGTTCAGCGGTTGAATTTACTGTCAGTGCAAAATCAGCTGAAGTTACAATTGATGGTGACTATTCAATAAACAATGATGAAAAATACCGTCCGAGATATGCTGTTATCGTTGATGGCAAAATAATTCTTGACGAAATTATGAGTGAAAAAACAAAGACGGTAAAGCTTTTTGAGGGTGAAAATTCACGGACGGTTGACGTGAAAATTATACATCTTTCCGAGGCAAACAACGGAACAATAGGTGTTTCTGAAATAAAAACTGTTTCTGATTCTCCTGCATCTGTTGTCCCTGCCGAAAAGAAAGACTTGAAAATTGAATTTATAGGCGATTCAATTACGTGTGCTTACGGTGTTGAGGGTAAGTCGGCGTATGAAAATTTTACGACGGCTACCGAAAACTTTATGAAATCATATGCTTATCTTACTGCCAAAAAACTGGGTGCTGATTACAGTGCGGTATCTTACAGCGGTCACGGAATTATTTCGGGTTACTCCAATGACGGTAACCGCAACACAGATAGTCTTGTACCGCCTTATTACAAAAACTACGGAAATCTCAGCAACTATGCAAAACCTTGGGACTTTACAGAAGACCCCAATGATGTTGTTGTCATCAATCTCGGTACAAATGACTCATCATACATTGACAAGGACTTTGATGAAAGAAAACAGGAATTTGTTGACGGATATGCAGAGTTCCTTGAAACTGTAAGGGAATGTAATCCCGACGCATATATTATATGTACACTCGGTATAATGGGATGTACGGACGAATATCCGCTTATTGAGCAGGCTGTTGAAATCTTTAAGGAAAAGACAGGCGACGAAAAAATAACAAGCTATCAGTCACCCGTGCAGAACTCCGCTGACGGTTACGGTTCAGACTGGCACCCGTCGGCAATTACTCAGCAGAAAAATGCTTACGTTCTTGCGGATAAAATCTGCAACGCTATCGGTATTGAATCCGACCAGATAGGTCTTGATGTTGCCGCAGATGCTGAATACTCCCTTTCAACTGTCGGAGATGCAAACGCCGCTACTTATTTTTCGGATTTTGACAAGTCTTACTGGATTAATGTTGTCAACGGCGGAACCGCTAAAAGTGACATAGAAGCTCTTGTTTCGGGAATAGGTCTTAAAAAGGACGGGAAATACAGGCTGACTTTTGAAATCTCAACTGCCGACGGTGAGGAAATTCCGGTAATAATAAGAAGTTCCGACAAATCGGAAACTTATTTCAGCGATACTTTTACGGGAGCAGGTCAGAAAGCACCTTTTGAAGCAGAGTTCACAGCAGAAAAATCAGATGAAAATACAGAACTTGTCTTACAGATAGGCGGTAAGGATTCATATAATGTTACTCTCTATAATCTCAGACTCGAAAAAATCGGCTGATTAATTAAAAATCCGTACATCTGAATGTACGGGTTTTTATTTTCGTAATATTTTATTGTTTGTACGTCCGAGTATATAGTCGGCTGAAACGTTGTAGAAGTTGGCAAGTGTTACAAGATGTCTGACAGGTAATTCACGTTCTCCTGTTTCATAGCGTGAATACTGCGGTTGTGTTGTACAAAGAAGTTTTGCAATATCGGACTGCTGTAAATCCTCGTCCTCCCTTAAATCCTTTAACCGTTGTAAATAGTACACAAAAACACCTCTACAAAATTATTTATTAAATAGATTTTATCATATATTTCTCAAATTCTATTGACATTATATCCATTTGGATATATAATATTATTGCAATGTGAAAAAATATTACAGGGAGGTGAAATTATGAAGAAATTATTGTCAGTTTTTCTTGTTATAATGATGTCTTTTGTACTTTTCAGCTGTGGAAAAAACGTTGATTACAAAGATGCTGAAAGTTTTGAATCGGCACTTAACTCCGGTGATGACCTTACAGACAAAACTGTTACATTTACTGTTAAAAAATTTGCACCGGACAGTACATTTGGTTACAATCTTCAGGCAGGAGAGCATCTTAATTTTTGTTCTGAAAACAATCCAAATGTTAAGGAAGGAGATACAATAACAGTAAAGGTTGATGAAGTAAAATCATTTATGGGGTCTTATATTATATATTATGAAATGTCATAAAGTAATTTGAAATTGAAAATAATGTGTAAAATTTTTCTTTAGTACTTGCATTTTGTTTTGAAATGTAGTATAATAAAAATGTTGAGACAGTTTGCTGTCTTGGTAAAGTAAAAATCAGGAGGAATTTTATTATGTTAGTTTCGGCTACAGAAATGCTTCAGAAAGCAAGAGCTGGCAAGTACGCAGTTGGTCAGTTCAACATCAACAATCTTGAGTGGACAAAGGCTATTCTTCTTACAGCTCAGGAACTCAATTCGCCCGTTATTCTCGGTGTTTCCGAAGGTGCAGGAAAGTATATGACAGGTTTTGAAACCGTTGCAGCTATGGTTAAGGCTATGGACAAGTCACTCGGAATAACAGTTCCTGTTGCTCTCCACCTCGACCACGGTTCATATGACGGCTGTTACAAGTGCATCAAGGCTGGCTTTACTTCAATAATGTTCGACGGTTCACATTTCCCGATTGAAGAAAACGTTGCAAAGACAACTGAACTCGTTAACGTTGCTCATCAGCTCGGTCTTTCAATCGAAGCAGAAGTAGGTTCAATCGGCGGTGAAGAGGACGGCGTTGTAGGTGCAGGCGAATGTGCAGACCCCAACGAATGTAAGCAGATTGCAGACCTTGGTGTTGATTTCCTTGCAGCAGGTATCGGAAATATTCACGGTGTATATCCTGCTAACTGGGCAGGTCTCAGCTTTGAAACTCTTGAAGCTGTAAACAATGCAGTAGGTGAAATGCCTCTCGTTCTTCACGGCGGTACAGGTATACCCGACGATATGATTACAAAGGCTATCTCTCTCGGTGTTGCTAAAATCAATGTTAATACAGAGTGTCAGCTTTCATTCCAGGAAGCTACAAGAGAATACATTGAAGCAGGCAAGGACAAGCAGGGCAAGGGATTTGACCCGAGAAAACTTCTCGCTCCCGGCTTTGAAGCTATCAAGGCTAAGGTTAAGGAAAAAATGGAACTTTTCGGAAGCGTTGACAAGGCTTGATTTAATCAGAATGCGGACATTGAAAAATGTCCGCATTTTTATTTATTGTCAGTTTTTTGTCCTCCTGCATATAATGTTATGGGAAAACTTTTTCCCGATAATAAAAGGAGGAATTTTTATGGCGACTTTTTATAATCAGGCGACGTTGTCATATAACGGAAATGTCAGAAGTTCCAATGTTACGACCGGTCAGATAATTGAAGTTCTTTCAGCTTCAAAAAATGCGGTTAATGATAATTATTCGCCTGACAATAATGTTGTTTTTGTAGTCAGTATCATCAACAAAGGCAATACTGCTTTCAATAATATAACTGTTACCGATAATCTCGGTTCATATATTCCTTCGGGAAGTACTGCGGAAGTTGTTCCGCTGACTTATGTTGCGGATTCGGTGAATCTCTATGTAAATGGTGTCCTTCAGCCTGCTCCTACAGTTTCCGAAACAAATCCGCTTACAATAGAAAATATAAACATTCCCGCAAACTCAAATGTTCTTGTAATGTATGACACAAGACCTAATCAGTTTGCTCCTCTTGGTACGGACAGCAGTATAACAAACAGGGCGGTTATCAGTGGAAATAACTTTGCCGATATTACCGTTGACAAGACCGTTATTCCGAATAATACCGCAAATCTTAATATAAGCAAGTCTCTCAGTCCGACGGAAGTTGAAGAAAACGGTGAAATAACCTATACTTTTGTTATTGAGAACTATGGCAACACAGCTTCATTGTCTGCGGATAATGTGATTTTCCGTGACGTGTTTAGCCCTGTTCTAAGTTCACTTACCGCAACATTCAATGACACTCCGTGGGTTCAAGGAACAAATTACAGTTATGACAATACAACGGGTGAATTTGTAACCCTTGAAGGACAGATTGAAGTGCCTGCCGCACAATTTAATCAGGATACTCAGACGGGCATATGGTCTGTACAGCCAGGTGTAAGTACTATTGTTATAAAGGGAAATATTCAAAGCTGAAAAAAGGACGGATTCTATCCGTCCTTTTTATGTGAATAACATTAAATGCTGCTGAACGGATTTGAACTGGTAAAATGTTGCCACTGGCAGATTTTGAGTTTGCCACATCACGTATTATCCCATATTAGCATATATTACTTGATGTTAATTTATCGGTGTAAAATAGCCATAAAAAAGGCTTGAAACGCTGTCCGCTTTTTATATATTTTAACTTTACTAAGGAGGAACTTAATATGCCAAAATTCATAAAGAAAATGTCCCGTGATTTCACAATCATAAATAAAAAAATACTTTGTGACGGCATCACTAAAATTTCAAACGCTCTTAACAAACTGGAATCTCTGAATTATCTTAGACGTGAGAGATGATACAAGAACGGCAGAATTTCAAGCTGGGATTATATTATCAGTGATGAGCCTATGGAAGATGTTGACCCCAACCCTTCCGATGATGGCACTCCGTCCGAAACACCGCCTTTTTTTGAAAAACACGACCAATATATTGATGACCTTGATACTGAAAACCTAAATCAAGCTCAACAACATATTGAAACGCCACACGATAATAAAATAAATAATAATCAAGAATGTATTAATAAATCACTCTATCAATCAATCACCTCGCCTGCTGAAATGACTGTTGAAAACTCCAAAAATACTAAAAAATCCAAAATGAATGATGGATTGATTGATAAATTAAAAAAAGCAAAAAAATATTTACAGGAAATGGCAGAATATATCTAATACATCAAATATCAAATCAACTACGAAGATTACATACGCCCAATGTACAGCATTCAGCCGCTTATTCCCGTGAAAGAACTTGATGAACACATAGAGTCAATTGCAAGAACCATCTGCAATGACAAAGCAACAGTTACTATCTGCGGTCAGGAATTTCCTCATGAAGTGGTCAAGTCAGTTCTGCTGAAAGTAAATATAGACTGTCTGGAAAGGGCTGTTGAAAATGTGAAAACGACTGATAATATCCGAAATCTTGAGAAATATTTCATCAGCACGCTGTTCAACAAAATCAACAACAATCACTTCAAAACCAACAATGAAGAGCGATGGGCAGATTATGCAGTAAAGCGTGATTTAGGCTATTAATCGGAAGTTTTTATGACATCTGAAAAGAAAAAATGAGGTTTACTATGAATAAAGTGATTCTGAAATGTGCTTTTGCGAAAACTGAAATCCGTGGACTTTACAGGTGCATTGCGATTACCGCCGATAAATGCAGTGGTTTTGACCAGAAATGCAGTTTTTATAAAAGCGAGGATAAACACGTTGCCGACAGAAACAGGGCAATTGATATTTGCCGAAAAAAAAGGAATTTGCAACACATGTAAATATCAGAATGGAAATCCATGTAAAAAATCCACTGAGGGGAGGTGAAATTTATGGCAAAAACTATTGTCGTGCAGGACGGTAATCTTGTGAACTATGCGAATATCATCGCAATTACCGTTGAAATCAGCGATGACGGCGATGTTTATGGTCTGATTGCAACCGATATAAGCAATTCAATCTATGTACTCGGCACATATCCGTCTGAAAATATGACTGTATCGGCTAAAAACAGGCTGACAGACTGGCTGAACGGCGAGGCTTTAGGTGTGTATTTTATTGCTGAAAACGGCGGTGAAAATTATGGCGAATGACTTTGAATACGGTACATGAAAGACTATCGCTCTGACTGTCAAGGCAGAAAAAATTATGGCAGATATTTTTAAATCGGCACTGAATGAGTTCCTTAACGGAAATTCGCAGAAAACAGGTCGTATGACGTTCCGACAGCTTGAAACCAAGTCGCCGTCAGGACTTGAAAAAATCGACGTAAATAGTGAAAATATCGGCGATTTTCTTGATACCGCCCGAAAATATGACATTGATTACGCCTTAAAGCGTGATAAATCCACGAATCCGCCGACCTATCACATTTTCTTTTCTGCCAGCAAGACGGACAACTTCAAAAAAGCCTTTGCGGAATATGCTGATAAATTTAACAATCAGCTTTCAGGACGTGGCGAAATGAGCCGTGAACAGTTACGCAAGGAAACGGAAAAAGTCGCTAATCAGCCGAAAAGACAACAGAAACAGCGTGAAAAATCGAGGGGGAATATGCGTTGAAATACCTGAAAATCGAGCCAAAAGCACGTTCAGACTACACACGGAGGTAATGCAATGCAGATTAATGGAAAAAAGTTAAAAAATTTATTCTTACAAATCTGCCGTACCTGATTTTTGGCTATGCAGGCGACAAAATCGGCTATGCGTACAGGATTTCGGAGGGTGACGACATTTCGGCAAAACTTCTGCCGTTCATGAACAATATCGGCACATCTTTTGCGAAAATAGTTCTGAGCCTGAATCCTGTGGACTTGCTTGTCGGAATTGCGTTGGCGATAGTCATGAAAATTATCATATACATTAAATCAAAAAACAAGAAAAAATTCCGTCAGGGTGAGGAATATGGTTCGGCTGTGTGGGGTACTGCAAGCGATATTGAGCCGTATATGGACAATTCCGACAAAGACAACAATGTTATTCTCACTCAGACCGAGTATCTGACTATGGGCAAGCCATCAAGTCCGAAATACGCACGAAATAAAAATATCCTGATTATCGGCGGTTCAGGAAGTGGCAAGACAAGATTTTTCGTCAAGCCAAATCTTATGCAGATGCATTCAAGTTACGTCGTGACAGACCCTAAAGGCACAGTTTTGGTTGAGTGCGGAAAAATCGTGTATGAGCCGTATAAAATCAAGGTTTTTAATACGATTGATTTTGCAAAATCAATGCACTACAATCCGTTTGCCTATATTTCGGCAAAAAACCGTGAGAAAGATATTCTGAAATTTGTTGAAGTGCTGATAAAAAATACATCTTCATCACAACAGCCGTCGGGTGATGACTTCTGGGTTAAGGCAGAAAAATTATTATACACTGCGTATATTGCTATGATTTTCTGTTTTTATCCCGAATATGAGCGAAATTTTGAAACGCTTATTGATATGATTAACGACTCCGAATGCCGTGAGGAAGATGAAGAATTTAAAAATGCCGTCGATTTGCAGTTTGAGTTTGTTGAATACTGGATTAACAACTCATTTCCTGACGACTACGACGGTGGCGAATTTTACAACGAAATAAGGGCAAACTGCAAGCCTTCCGACGAACAGAAACGTATCGGGACTTTTGCGATAAAACAATTCAAGTCCTATAAATTGGCGGCAGGAAAAACCGCAAAATCCATTCTGATTTCCTGTTCGACACGACTTGCACCCTTTGCGATAGATGAGGTTCTTGAAATTACAAGTTACGACGAACTGCACCTTGACAAGCTCGGTGATGAGTTGTCGGCACTTTTCGTAATCATTTCAGACACCGATGCCACATTCAACTTTTTGGTGGCGATTATGTATTCCCAGATGTTCAATCTGCTCTGTACCAAAGCTGACAACAGCAAGGGTGGCAGATTAACATATCATGTCCGCTGTTTGCTCGACGAATTCGCAAATAGTGTGACACGTTCTGTACTGAAAAGGTGCGGCACGTAACAAAAAATTAAATATAGTTACGTAGAACTATTATTCTAATGAGTTGAATGACGGAGTAACGTCCCGAAAGGCTCACGTTAAAACTACGGACGGCTAAGCAGTGTGAAATGCAGGTGTCGTAAGCCCGTGGAAGTCGCATGAGGGCGATCCTAACGGATAAAGCCGAGGAAAGCGTCACAGAGGTGTGATGTACTGCCTATAGTGCGGATGGCGGTGCAATATGGTTAGAATGGCTTAAAAGCCCGACGAAAATCCGAGTGTACGGTTCTAAACGAATGACCGATAGAAATGTCGGGGTGCAAATATGCACGCAAACGGGGTGGAGTAAAAGTTGTTAGTATGAAACTCCCCATACTGTTACAGGCAGTAAGTACCGCAAGGTATGTTTGCAGGACTAAAGGATTGACCTAAGTTGTACCTATGCTAAGAATAATGGAATGTGGAAAGCAGTCCAATCAGTGAAATTCACATTTCTATACTGATGTTCAGACGAAAGCGGTTATATCGTATAAGCTGATCAGGGGCTGTGAGAGTAGTGCCACAGTACCGATGAAACCGTGATAATAAGCGGCGGAGGGATAGGCACAAGTCGTAAAAATCAAAGTTTAATATGTATGCATAGTAATCACAAAGTGATTTCATAGCTTCGAGTAAGAATGATAACTAAGGTTATTCAGAAAAAGCACGCTGAAAGGCGGTGTTTACTATGGCAAAGGAAACTGTTAACAAATCAGAGAAAAATATGTATAGGTATGGCTTGCAGGAAAAGTTATGCGGAATGTATGAACAGAGCAAGCAAGGCAAGTGCTTTAAACATCTTATGAAGCTCATAGTTTTAGAAGAAAATATCGTGCTTGCGTACCGAAATATCTGCAAAAACAAAGGCAGCTTTACTGCCGGAGTTGACGGAAAAATCATTACGGATATTCAAAAGTATCCAATTCAGTCTATAGTCCAAAAGGTCAGAAACAAGCTGAATTACTATCAGCCGAAAAAAGTTCGCCGTACTTACATTGAAAAGGGGGAAAACAACGTTCTCTTGGTATTCCGAGTATATGGGACAGGCTGATACAGCAATGCGTATTACAAATATTGGAGCCGATATGCGAAGCGAAATTTCACGAACGCAGTAATGGATTCAGACCATACAGGTCAGCTCAAAATGCGGTGGCACAATGCTACAAAATGATACAGCTTCAAAATCTGCATTATGTTGTGGATATTGATATTAAAGGCTTCTTTGACAACATCAATCACGCAAAGCTGGTACGGCAAATATGGGCAATGAGCATACAGGATCTGAAAGTAATAGCAATTATCAAAGCAATGCTGAAAGCAGATATTCTGTTTAATGACATTGTAATATCTCCCGAAACAGGAACGCCGCAGGGCGGTATTTTATCACCGCTGTTATCCAATATCGTTCTGAATGAACTGGATTGGTGGATAGCAAGTCAGTGGGAAGCTATTCCTACACGGACAAACCGAGAATACAGCAAAACCGATAAAAGAGGTAATGTTGTAATAGACAGGTCGCAGAAATGGAATATGCTTCGGGAGAAAAGCAAGCTGAAAGAAATATATATCGTAAGATATGCAGATGATTTTAAAATCTTCTGCCGTGACTACGATACAGCAAAGAAAACCTATACAGCAGTTGTAAAATGGCTGAAAGAACGGCTTTCGCTGGAAATCAGTGCGGATAAATCGGGAATTACCAATCTTAAAAAGAACTATATGGAATTTCTCGGTATCAAAATCCGTGCTGTTCCCAAAAGCGGAAAATTTGCAGTAAGGTCGCATATGACAGACAAAGCAAAAGAAAAAGCGAAGAAGAAAGCCGCAGAGAGTGTTAAGCGTATTCTAAACCGCAACGATCGGAAATCCATTGATAAAAATATCAGTCTGCATAATTCTTTGGTAAGCGGACTGCATAACTATTACAACATGGCTACTCACATAAGTGCTGATTTTGCTGAGATCGGTTATCCGATACAAAAGAAACTGAATGGAGCAAATCACAATAATAAAGGGTGTCAGGTAGATAAATCAGGAGAAATCAGGTCAAGGTTCATAGCTGAAAATTACGGTAAATCAAGCCAAATGAGGTGGATAGGCGGACGACCGCTGATACCTATAGCCTATGTACAGCACGATTATTCGAAATACAAGCGGAGAGAGGTAAACAAGTATGTTCTGAAAAATGATGAGGAACATCAAGTGCCGAACTCTGTAAATTTTGAGATTATCAAATACCTTATGGAAAATGCGTACAAATGGGAAAGCATTGAATTTGCCGACAATATGCTCTCAAGGTATATTGCACAAAAAGGAAACTGTGCGATAACGCATAAGCCCTTGTATCTTCACAATATGGAATGCCACCATATCAAGCCGAGATTTGGCGGACGTGCAGAAAACAACAGCTACAGCAATCTCATAATTTTATGCACAGAAGCACACAGGCTTGTAACGGCAACCAAAGAAGAAACAATACGCAAATACGTGCAAATGCTGAAGTTAAACGAAAAACAGCTTGCAAAAATCAACAAACTTCGTAAATATGCAGATTTACAGCCAATAGAAATTTGATTTAAAGAAACAGTATACAGGACTGCGTATGCACTAAAAACTTGACTATACGATGGAACGCCGTATGACGAGAAACTGTCACGTACGGTGTGGAGCGGGGGAAAATTCGGAGATGACCTCAAAGAATTACCTATCGCTATTCGGCGAAATTCCGCAGTTTGACAAGCTGATAGCTACAATCCGTTCCCGTGAAATTTCGGCAAGCATTATTCTGCAAGCCAAGTCACAGCTTAAAGAAATTTGCAAGGACAATGCTGATACAATCGAGGGAAACTGCGATACTATGCTATTTTTAGGCGGTAAGGAAAAGACTACTCTGAAAGAAATTTCCGAATCGCTCGGTAAGGAAACTATCGACAGTTTCAACACTTCCACAAATCGTGGACAGTCCGAAAGTTACGGCATGAACTATCAGAAGTTAGGCAAGGAATTGAAAAGTCAGGACGAACTGGCGGTCATGGACGGCGGTAAGTGTATTCTGCAACTCCGAGGAGTGCGACCGTTCTTCTCGGATAAGTTTGATATTACACATCACAAAAATTACCCTATGCTCCTTGATGACAATCCGAAAATGGAATTCGACATCGCCAAATATGTTAATTCAAGAAAAAAGATGTGTCTGAATCCAAAGCCGGACGAGTACGTTACAGAGTATGCGGTTGATGTGAAACCGTCCGAAAATTTGGCTTAAATGCCACAGTGAAGAACCCGAAAAAAGAAAAAATCGGGTGAAGCTGAAATACTGATTTTATTTAAGGAGTTTTTTAACATGGAAAATTCAACAGTTTCTGCTGTTTCCACAATAGCACCAAAGCACAGATGGCTTTCAAAAGGCAGTAAATTCGCTAAAAAAGCCGTTCTCTCACTCACAATTCTCTGCTGTATGGCTGCAATGTGTGGCACAACAGCTTTCGCAGCAACAGGTGAAGTTGACACAAGCTCATTCATCACAACTGCATGTACCGTTCTCAAATCTGTTATCTGTTTTATCGGAGGCGGTGTCGGAGTCTGGGGCGTGGTCAATCTCCTCGAAGGTTACGGAAACGACAACCCTGGTGCAAAAGTGCAGTAGTGATATAGAAGTTTTTTGTTCTTTAATTTAAACCGCATAACATAGCGTTATACAGTCTTTTTTCCGTATTTTCCTGTTTCTGTTTCAATTGATGAAACCGCCACATCAAAGCGATAGCAAATATCTATCTGCTGAACACGCTTTCCGCTTGACTTGTCGGCTTCGTGTACAATGATTTTTTCAATCAGTTCATGCATAATTTCGGGTGTGAGCTTTTCGATATGCTCATATTTATGCACCACTTCAAGAAATGCTGTCACATCGGAGGACTTCTGTTCAGCAGAATCAATCAGAGCAGTAATTTCCGCAGCGGTTGCTTTCAGCTTTTTCTGCTCGTCCTCATATCCAGCCGACATCATCGCAAAGCGTTCATCTGAAATCTTGTCGAGAACATTATCCTCATAAAGCCTTGTAAACAGCCTATCCAATTCAGCGATACGCTTTTCAGCCTGTTTCAGCGTTTTCCTTGCTTTTGTAAGCTCTGATGATTTCTTCTGAACGGAATTATTCATTGCCGTCTTGATAAATTCGTCCTCATTCTCCCTCACAGTTGCAAGGAGTTTATTCAGCTCACCGAGAACAATTTCATTCAGAACGCAAGTTCTGATGTAGTGAACGGTACATTTATCCTGTTCTTTGGAATAAGTCGAACAACACATATGCTCCTGTTCCGGACGTTCATTTTTACGTCTGCTCAGATACATTTTAGCACCGCAATCGGCACAGTAAACCATTCCTGCGAACAGATTGACGGTCTGCATTTTCTGCGATCTGTGCTTATTTTTACGAAGTTCCTGAACTAAATCAAACTCCTGTCGAGAAATAATCGGCTCTTGTGTGTTTTCAAAAATCTGCCACTCGTCCTGCGGATTATACACGATTTTATGCACCTTGTAGGACTTCATGTGAGTACGGAAATTGACCGTATGACCGCAGTATTCAAGCCTTTCAAGAATGTGACAAATCGTATTTGCTCCCCAACGATGCAGCTTAGCATTTTTATGACACGTTTCCTTGCCCTGCGAAAGAGTATAAGCGGTAGGTGTAGGAATACCCTGTTCCGTGAGAATACGAGCGATCTGAACCGGACCGTAGCCGTCAATACAGAGTTTGAATATTTTGCGGACTACTTCGGCAGCAGTATCATCAATCACCCACAAATTCTTGTCCGTTTCGGACTTTTTGTAGCCGTAAACAGGCGGACAGAGATGCTTGCCATCCTGTCCCTTAGCCTTGAATACAGCACGAATTTTCTTTGAGCAGTCACGAGCGTACCAGTCGTTGAAAATATTCTTGAACGCAAGCAGCTCATTCTCTGATTTGAATGTGTCAACACCGTCGTTTATGGCTATGTAGCGAACGTCATAATCGGGAAAAATTATTTCGATGTATTCGCCAGTTTTCAAGTAGTCACGACCTAAACGGCTCAAATCCTTAGTGATAACCGTTGCGACCTTGCCAGATTCAATATCCGCAAGCATTGATTTGAAACCGTCACGCTCCCACGTTGTCCCACTTACGCCGTCATCGACATAAAAAATAGTGTCTCTAAATCCGTTATCATCGGCGTATTTTTTGAGCATCGACTTTTGATTTGTGATACTGTTACTCTCGCCGTCAAGCATATCATCTTGGCTCAGACGGCAGTATAAAGCTGTAATCTTGTCTGTCATATTAACCTCACTTTCCGACAGATACAGCAAGCTATGTTACCATTATAGCGCACTATTCAAAATATTTCAATGCGCCGAAATGACAAAATCACACAGCCTGCTTTTCAGTTTCTTGTCCGGTTTCACCGAGGAGATTTTCACAATCTCTTGCAATCAGCCGTTTCAGAATATCCGAAAGGCTCTCACGAAAAGCAGGGTTAAAGGTGGTTTTCACCAAATAAGTTGTATGCCCGATTTTGTATTCGGACACGGAATTATTATTCTCCATAGCGAATTTTCTCCTTTAGCTATCTATCTCTATGCTTTTAGGTTTAAGGGCATCGCATTCTATCTTTTACCCTCATATTTTTAGCCGTGCGGAACGGCAAATGCCGTCCCTCTTACAGCTATCGCTTTGTTGTCGGTTATTTAAACCGCATACGGATTGTCATTTTCAAAGAGAGAAGTCTGTCCGACAAATTCATCATCGTCCGACTTGTTGTCGGCATCGGCAGAGCTATCGTCTGCCAGCTCTCCAATCTGCTCATAGGTCATAACGCTTTCGGTCAGCTTACCGATGAGCATATGCTCAGCAGTCACAGCATTGAGAAGCTCCTGACACTCCATACCTCCGTAAAGCTCCGAGAGCTTGTCATAGGTGTAGAGTTTGCTCTCGATGATTACCTTGCGTCTGCGCTCCTGCGCTGCCTTGATAGACTTATCGTAGCTGTCGAGCTTGGCTTGGTTCTCAGCAAGCACATCAACCTGCACGGCATCAGCATTTTTCTTTTTCATTCACTTCACCTCGTTTCGGTTTATAGTATCGCAGGATTCAATTTAACCCCACAATAATATTATAGCGCACCTGCGCCCTTTCTGTCTATTCGCATTGCGCTCAAACTTTCTATGCCAGTGAGATTTTCCAGTTCGACATATTGTTATGGGGAAAAATTCAATGGAAGACTTTTCACCATATTGCCGCCCTCATTGCGCTAAAACTGCGCCGTGCCAGTTTACAATATCTATACCGAGGATAAAGAGAGTATCACGCAGTAGCGTGAGAGAATATGACCGCCGACAATGCGGCGGCGAGAGAAGTCGCTTATCGCTCTAATTCGCTGACGGAGCAGCGAAAGCCTGAGCAAATAAAAATTACTCAGGCAGGAAAATGCGCATTAGCGCAGCAAAAATAGCAAGCATTGTATTTTGCGCCGCACACGGACGAAAATACAAATGCTTGTTGGGGACACCCCAAGCCCCGAATGACCGCACAGCGGTCATAAAAAAATCGGCTAACGCCGAAATAAAAATAAAGGAGATACCACCATGAACACGGAGAAAAAGAAACGTGGCAGACCGCCCAAGCGCAAGGTTATGGAGTTCGAGGGCATGACTTACGAAGGAGCTATCAATAATGCTCTGGACAAAGAGGTGCAGTCCGAGCTTGACGATACCCTTGCACACAAGTCCGAGGACGAGCTTACAGACGATGAACGAAAGTACCTGAAACGTAAAAAAGAAAAGAAGTCCTACACGCTTAACGTCCGCTTCACAGAATCCGAAATGCAGGATATTCTTGTGAAGTGTGAACAGTACGGCTATAAGAACAAGACTGAGTATATCCGTGACTGCGTTCGTGCAAGGGTTGATCTCACTCCCGACAGCACCGATATTTCTGAAACAAATCGCCTGATGAAACGTATCGGGAGTAACATCAATCAGATAGCGGTACGGCTTCACAGCACAGGCAACTTTTATGCCGAAGATATGACCGAGATTAAGAAAGGAGTCGGTGAGATTTGGCGGTTACTTCTATCCATAGCATCAAAGCAACAGTCGGCGCGGCAATCGCTTACATTACAGACGGAGATAAGACCGTCAACGGTTTATATGTCAGCTCTTATGCTTGCAGAGCCGACAGCGCAGGAGCAAGCGAAGATTTTCGAGCTGTCCGAGACACAGGAACCGGGCGAACAAAAGTCCTTGCATACCACCTGATACAGAGCTTTGCTCCAGATGAAGTTACACCTGAACAGGCTATGCAGATCGGAGAGGAATTGTGTGACCGCTATCTTAAAGGCAATTATCAGTATGTACTTGCGATTCATACGGACAAACAGCATACGCACCTTCATGTGATTTTCAATAACACAAATCTGTATAACGGACTAAGCTTTACCACCGAGCATAATCAGGGCAAAAAGACTGAACGTGCATGGGCAGAATTACGGCAAATATCAGACGATATATGCAAGGAACGCGGCATATCTATTATTGAGCCGAAAGGTAAAGGCGTATCTCACTTTGAACGTGATATGCAGATTGAGGGTAAATCATGGAAGGATAAGCTCCGAGCTAAAATTGCAGAACAAATTGAAAAAATACAGAAAGCTCATGCTATTATGGAAAGGCTTACTGAAAAGAAAAAGTCTGAAAAGTCTGAAATTACAACACCTATGCCAAAACCTGCCGAGGTCAAAGTAGCCGAAAAGAAAGAAGATGTATGGGCGGCGATCAAAGGTATGAGCGATGCTGATAGAATCATCGCTGATCTTGAAGCAGGCGGTATCAAATCGCTTTCAGAATTACGAGGTTTCTTTTGGAATATTCATCACAAAGATGACCACACGGCGAATCTTGCCGATCTGAAAAAAAATACACAGCAATTGATAATCTCCTTGCAATGATGAAACAACGTACCGATAATTCTGCTACATACAAGGAATATCAGGAGCGTTCTGCCCTTACGCAAAAGCATTTCAGAAAGAAAAATACTGCCACTATCGACAGCTATGAAGAAGCCGTTAAGTATATCAATGAGTATATCAAGGCTTATTACATCAACGGCAAAGAACCTAAGCGGAGCGAGTTGCAGGCTATGTCATTAGAGCTGAAAGAAAAATACAACGCACTTGTTCCCGAACATAATGCTTTTCTCAGAAAGAAGACAGCGGCATCGCAGTACAGCCGACAGGTGCGGAGGTATTTTGAAAACCAAGAACAGCAGGAACGCAACAGGCAGTACCAAGAGAGAAAGCTTTCTCAGCAGAAAAAGAAAAATGAACTTGAATAGAAAGGATACATATTTATGAGCAAAATCGGATATATCCGTGTTTCAACGGAGCATCAGGAAACCGTAAGACAACAAAAAATCATGTGTGACTATCAGGTTGATCGAATCTTCTCAGAAAAGCTCTCAGGAGCATCGACAGACCGCCCACAGCTCAAGGCTATGCTTGACTATGTGCGTGAGGGTGATACGCTCTATGTGGAGAGCATCAGCCGTTTGGTTCGCTCTACAAAGAACTTACTGAATATCATCGACACACTCAACGACAAAGGAGTAACGCTTATTAGTCACAAAGAAAGCATCGACACCAATACACCTACGGGCAAATTTATGTTGACCGTATTTGCTGCCCTCTCTCAGCTTGAAAGAGAGCAACTCAAACAGCGACAGCGTGAGGGCATTGAGATCGCTAAGGCTCAGGGTAAGTATACAGGGCGAAAGCCTATCCCGATTGATTGGGAGAGATTTGGTAAACTCTATGGGGAATGGAAAGCTAAGAACATCACAGGCAGGGATTTTATGCGTAGAATGGACTTGTCGGCTAATACTTTCTATCGGCGTGTGCGTGAGTATGAGATCACTCACGGTATTGCCGAGCAAACTTCTGCTTAATTATAGTCTTTAAGCGAACGGAAATGCCCCTCAGAGCCGTTTGAGCTTGCGGAACGGAAAACTAACCGATGAAAAAAAGCAAGCCCTCAAAATCACTTTGAGAGCTTGATATAAGGTTGGTATGTCATTGATGTGTCCGCTGATTATGGGATATGTCATAATGCTTGTTGGGATTTGTGTGGGATAGTTTTAGAGTGTGTCAATAGGCTAAGATTTTTTGGATTGCTTGTCAAAATAAATCGGAATTTTTACTTTAAATTAACACGGATAAGTTTCTTTTATATATTCAATAAGCATTTCCGGAATGTATTGATAATGGTGAGAGTCATACAGTTTATATGTGAAGTTTGCACCGTGAGATTCCAGCCTTTCTTTCAATTTTGCAGTACCTTCAAGTGTTGTATCGTGTCCCTTATAGTTATCAGCATAGTCGGGATCCTCCTGTGAGCCTGCACAGAGAAAGACACTTTTACTGAGCTTTTCATTTCGTTCAAAATAGCCATAATCATTCTGCACATCGTCATTACTGATATGTGCATCATCGTTGTAATTGTAAAGTCCCCACAATGCAGGACTACCGATAATATAATGACCGAACGGCTGATTTTCATATCGGTCAGAATTAAACAGCGCATTATGCGCAAATACACCACCGTCCGAATGACCGTAGAGCGTGGAATTTTCACAGTCTATATTATAGTTCTCGCATAAATACGGCATAAGGTTGTCAGTTATGAAATCCAAAAGCTTGTCACGATTCACCACAAGGTCATAATAACGCAGTCCGCCGTCTTCGTAGGGAGTGTTATAGTTGTACCAAAGACTTACAAGAATCACGGGTGCAGCTTCACCATTATCCATATATTTTCGCAACTCGGTGTGATTACCAAAACGCCAGATGCCGTCAGTCAAAAAGAATATGGGATAAGTCTTGTTTTCGTCATAATCGGGAGGCAATGTCACATGAACTACAAACTCTTCATCAAGTTCTTCGTCATAAATGCTGATTTCGTCAATTGAATCTTTTATTGCTTCAACATCCTGACGATTATATTCCCACTCACTCCTATAATCTCTGTCATTATACAGCGACTTATCGTTTATATCGACTGTACCTTCAGGAAGAATTTCATAATTGCCTGTTTTCAGTGCTTCATTGGCAAGCTGTACATAAAGGACATCTCGTTCAATCTCCTCATCAGTATACCCCATTTCAGTATCTGCTTTTCTTATCCAGTCAAGATACTCATCGAGATACTCCTCAAACGTTTCAAAAGAAAATTCCTTAGTTGTTTGATTCCCATTTTTTAAATCACCATTTTCATCAGTTGCAGAGGTGGCTGTAGATGTGGTAAATTCAATCAGTCCGCCGTCATAATCAGGGTCAGCGTACGGGATAACGTACTGCACGAGATAGCCATCAACAAGAATATAAGGAGGTAAAGTAATGCTTTTCTCACCTTTTTCTTCAACTGTCTTGATATATTCCATAGCCATTTCGTAATCCTCATCGGTCATATCGTTGCGAGCATTTTCAATATTTTTGCGATACTCGTCAATGCTTATCGTATGATACTCCACACTGACTTTGTGTTCAGTTTGTACAGATACATCAGTCTTTTCGGGAGTATCAAGCAGGGTAAGTGCGTGTTTGTCTACCATTGAAAGCTCGCTTTCCGTCATTTTATTGACGAGTTTTATTGGTTCAACGGTCTGTACGATCTCCAAAGTAGAACTTTGATTATTTCCATTATTACTGCTGCAAGCGGAGGCTGATAATAACATCGTAATTGATAAAAGTATTGCAATCGTCTTTTTCATAATTTCCCCTTTCTTTGTTGAAATCTGCTTATATAAAAATGAATATTTTTATTATACTCCTGATTTGTGTTTGTATTATCATTGGCTTGTGAAAGGATAATGAGAATTAGTGCTATCATATGCAGAGTACTAACTAATTATCAAATGGAAAAATGAAAATAGACAGATGCCAAATATAAGAACATCTGCTTGTTTTTCATAACTTGCTGTATCTGTCTTTACAGTATTTTCTTAAAACTTCTCTATGCCTACAGTCCTAAATCTCAGGGAATGAAACAGCTTATGTCAGGTCTTGGACTTATCCTCCTCGCAATCGTACTCGTTCCTGTCCTCCAGAATGTGATGACTGGTGCAGTATAATCCGACATCTGTTATTGAAAACCAAAAGCCAATACAACTGACAAATTCGGATTGTTTCGATTTTTTACCAACAATAAAAAGCAGTTCCGTTGACCTTGTGCTGATTGACCCGCCATACGAAGTATCAAGGGAAACCAATTTCAGCGCAGGGGAAAAAACGGGACGTGATACAGAAAAATTCAGATTGTCTATGGATTTTGATGCATGGGACAGAAATTTATTTTCGTTGAATGAAGTAATAGCCGAATGTTATCGTGTGCTGAAAAAAAGTGGTACAATTATCTGCTTTTATGATTTATGGAAAATAACTGCTTTAAGAAAATATCTTGAAGATAATAATTTCAGACAGATACGCTTTGTGGAATGGGTAAAAACAAATCCCGTTCCTATCAACAGCAGGCTGAATTATCTGACAAATGCCCATGAAATCGCTGTAACAGGCGTTAAATGTGGTAAACCGATATTCAATTTCGAATATGACAACGGAATCTATCATTATCCGATTTGTCACGAAAAAGGTCGTTTTCATCCGACACAAAAACCGCTGGAACTCATAAAATCAATAATACTCAAACATTCAGATGAGAATGATTTGGTACTTGACTGTTTCAGCGGTTCGGGTACAACGGCGGTTGCCTGTTTTATGACAGGCAGAAAGTTTGTAGGCTGTGAAATATCGGAGGAATACTTCAATAAAAGTGTACAGCGGATTGAATCTGATTGCGGAATAAAATTATGAAAGGTCGCTATGGGAGTAAATATAGGTTATCTGACAGCAGACAGAACAAGTGCAGGAGATGAGGTCTATACACCGTTTTATGCGGTTGAACCTCTTTTGGAATTTATTCCGAAAGACAAAATAATATGGTGTCCGTTTGATGAGGAATGGAGTGCTTTTTATCAATATTTCAGGGAAAACGGCTACAAGGTTATCAGAAGTTCTTTAAGCAACGGACAGGATTTCTTTCATTTTCAGCCTGAAAACTGGGATATTCTTGTGAGCAATCCTCCGTTCAGTAAAAAGAATGATGTTCTGAAAAGAGCGTATTCTTTCGGAAAACCTTTTGCACTGCTTTTGCCTGTAAACAGCATTCAAAGTAAACAGAGATTTGAGATTTTCCAAAATGAAATTCAGATGCTTGTTTTCGATTCAAGAGTTGATTATCATACTCACAAAAATATGCTGAAAACAACAAAAGGAAATCATTTTGGTTCAGCATATTTTTGCAGAAATCTCCTGCCAACCAAACTTGAACTTCGACGGTTGAAAAAATACGAAAGACCAATAAAAAATTGCGAAAGGAGTGATGAATTTGAGTGTAATAAGTGATGCAATTGATTCTCTTGAAACGTGGTGCAGTAATCTTTTAAAGGACGGCATAAAATCGTAGTTTGACGGCATTTCCGACCTGTTGATTGATACTTTTTCCACGACAACCGGTGACGGCGGTCTTGTGAAAACTTATCTTGCCTCGCACCCTGCAAATTTTACAGGCGGTGCATCTGCCGGAACTTCAATCTGGAATACAATTGAAACTCTCTGCAACAATGTTGTTGTGCCGATTGGCGGATTTATTCTGACAATTATTCTGCTGAATGACTTGATTCATACGGTCATACGAGGGAATAATTTCAAGGATTTTGACGATTCGATTTTCATAAAATGGATAATCAAAGCCTTGTGCGGTGTAATTTTAGTGTCGAATGTATATTACGTTGCAAGCGGATTGTTTTCGTTCGGAACTAATGTCTGTGCGAACGGTCTGACCACGCTTTTCGGAAGTGGTGATTATTTATCAACGGCTCTTGAACTGAAAAAATCGGCACTGAGTGAGCTTGAACTGGGCGAATTAATGACGGTCTGTTTTATTTCGCTGATTGTCCATTTAGGTATCATGATTATGATTGTGGCAATCGTGATAACGCTTGCAAGCCGAATTATCGAGGTTTTCATGTATCTTTCAATTGCTCCGATACCTATGGCGACAATGATGGACAGCGGTGAATGGTCAGGTGTCGGAAAAAACTGGATTAAACAGTTGCTTGCACTTTCTTTTCAGGGATTTTTCATTGTTGTGGCACTCGCAATCTTCAAAACGCTGTTCGGCAATATGATTACAACTCTCAACGAGGGTGAGGACGGCGTTATTATGCAGATGGCTATGTTACTCGATTATACGGCTGCACTGATTTTCACAATTCTGCGTACCGGTGCGATTTCAAAATCCGTATTTTCGGCACATTAAGGAGGAAAAATGGCACATTATGTTTCAATTCCGAAAGACCTCAACGACATAAAAGAAAAATTTGTCATGGGTTTCACGAAACGTCAGGTTATCTGTTTCGGAATCGGTCTTGCGGTCGGTGTTCCGGTGTTTTTCCTTACAAGAAATGCGCTCGGTATGAGTGGTGCGATTTTTGTAATGGGTGCTTGTGCAGCTCCTGCAATACTCTGCGGACTGTACAGAAAAAACGGTGTATTCCTCGAAAAACAGGTAAAATATATGCGTGAATACTTCACAAGACCAAGAAAAAGATATTACAGGACGACAAATATTTTTGAGTGTATTTCAAATCAGATTGAATACAACAAAATTAAAAAGAAATTGAAAAATGCCGAAAAATAAGGCATTTCGACAATTTCAATCTTAAAGACTGGAGGTAAAAAAGTGGGCTTTAGAAAGAAAAATACCGGAAAAAATGATAACAGAACTTCAGCAAAAGTTATCATGGGCAAGCCTGCAAAACAGCTTTCCAAAGAGGAAAAAAGGCTGCTTTCCGCACGAATGGCGGAAATTAAAAAGCAAAATTCCAACAATTCGACGGTTCAGAATACTCTTCCTTTTCAGGTGATGTATCACGACAGAATCTGTCAGGTTTCAGAAAATTTTTTCTCCGTGACGATTCATTTTTTCGATGCAAATTACAGTATAACCGAATTTGACGAGCAGAATAATATTTTTTCTAAATATTGCGACGTTATAAATCTTTTCGATAACACGATTAAATTTCAGCTTACTTTTGAAAATCAGAACCGTTCAAAAGACAAGCTGATAAAAATGGTGCAGATTTCAGAACAGGACGACGATTTCAACGCTATTCGTCGGGAATATTCTCAGATGCTGACAGATAAATTGCTGAAAGGTTCTAACGGACAGTCCGCACGAAAATTTCTGACTTTCGGTGTTGAGGCGAAATGCTCGATGGTACAGCAAGATTAGAGGCATTTTATTACGCTTTTAATCCGTTCGGCAATCAGAATTTTGTCTTTGACTGGAACTCGATGCTCCGTGCAGGAATGGATACGAAAGACTTCATTTCGCCTAAATCTTTCAAATTTAACAAGCAGGATTTTGAAATTGGCAACGCTTATGGTGCGGTTTTCGGAATGAATATTTTAGCCGGCGAACTTTCTGATGAAATCTTGCGTGATTTTTTGGAACTGAAAAATCTGTTCTGCGTAAATATTCACGTTGAACCGCTTGACCAGATTTCTGCTTTAAAATTTGTAAAAAGAAAACTGACAGCTGTCGAATCAATGAAAATCGACGAGCAGAAAAAAGCGTCTCTGGCAGGCTATGACCCTGATATTCTGCCTCCTGCAATAAAAATGTATATCGATGATATTGAAAAACTTCTTGCCGATTTGAACTCAAAAAATGAGCGACTTTTTCATATTTCCATTTCAATCAGAAGTTATGCGAAATCAAAAAAAGACCTGAAATTGCAGTCAGAAATGCTGAAAAGAATCTGTCAGAAAAACAACTGCACAATTTTTCCGTATGATTACCGTCAGGAACAGACTTTAGTTTCGACTTTACTGCTGTGTTACAATGAAATTCCTGTAAGCCGTGAGATGTACACTTCGGGGATTGCAATTTTCGTACTGTTCACCACAAAAGAACTTTTTCAGGACGGTCAGGCGACGTATTACGGTGTAAATTCGTTGTCAGGCAATATGATAAGGGCAAACCGTTCACGGCTGAAAAATCCGAATGGACTTATTTTAGGAACACCAGAAAGTGGCAAAAGTTTCAGCGTAAAACGTGAAATTCTCGACTGTTTTCTGACAACTCCCGATGACATAATTATCTGAGACCCAGAGGGCGAATATTTTCCGCTTGTGCAGACTTTGCATGGTCAGTTAATCCGCATTACAAGCAATTCCGAACAGCATATAAATCTGATGGACATTACAATTGACGATTATTTATTTCAAAATCCAATGGAGGTAATCGCCAATAAATCGGACTTTTTAATCTCGCTGTGTGAAATTATTGTCGGCGGTCGCTACGGACTGAGTTCTGAGGAGCGTTCTGTAATTGACAAGTGCGTACAGCGTATTTACAAAAATTTTATCGAAAACTCACCGAATATCGCTAAAATGCCTTTACTTTCCGATTTGCAGAACGAACTGAAAAAAGAGGGTGAAGTCGCCCTGAGAGTTTCAAATTCGCTTGAAATGTTCGTGAACGGCTCTCAAAATTTGTTTAATCATTACACGAATATTGACCTGTCAAACCGTCTGATTTGTTTCGACATAAAAGAACTCGGCAATCAGTTAAAAAAAGTCGGTATGCTTATCGTTCAGGATACGGTCTGGAATCGTGTTTCTATCAACCGCAATCAGAAAAAAATCACACGCTACTATATCGACGAATTTCATCTACTTCTAAAAGAGGAGCAGACTGCAAAATATTCCGCTGAAATCTGGAAAAGATTTCGTAAATGGGGCGGTGTTCCGACCGGAATCACGCAGAATGTAAAAGATTTATTGCAGTCGCAGGAAGTCGAAAATATCTTTGATAATTCGGATTTCATTTATATGCTGAATCAGGCAAGCGGTGACAGGGATATTCTTGCGGAAAAACTTCACATCTCAAAAGAACAGATGAAATTTGTAACAAACAGTGGTCAAGGTGAGGGTCTTATCCGCTATTACAAGGTGCTTTTGCCGTTCACAGATGCATTCCCGACTAACACGGAAATGTACAGGTTGATGACGACCAAGCCTACTGAAAGTGCGTAAAATAGCCAAAAAGTGACTTATGAGCAAGTTTATAAAAAGACAGAATAAACTCAAAAAAGCACAAGCGAGATTTGAAAAAGTAAGCCATCGTTCAAAGCAGTTCAAAGTAAATTTTGAACGCAGAAAAAATTCAAGCGGAAAATTTAAAACTCGTGCGAAAATTATCCGTGCCGAAAAAAGTTACGACGGAAAAGGTCTGATTCATAAAACAGTAAATCAGAAAAACCGATTTACAGGCGATAAACCGTCTGTTACCAAATTTATTGACAGTCGTCAGACGAAAACTTTCAAGGGAAAATTATTAAAAAAATCTGCACAAGCTGTAAATTTTGCTGTTCACGATACAACAAAAACTGCTGTTGATGTTGCACTTGCCAGTGAGAAAATCGGCTTGAAATCGGCAGCTATAGTGAAACGTGAGATTACTAATAATCTGAAGCAAAAATATACCCGTGAGGCTGTTGACGACTATCACAGAGGTACGTTTTTTATCACTCGGACGGCTTTTGATGCAGTTCGTGGCACTCAAAATCACTTCAAATCCAAAAAGCAGTACAAACTTGAAAAGGCAAAATTCAAGCTGAAAAAAGCGAAATATTCTGTTTTTAAAAATGATACTTTCAAGCCGAAAATTCAGAAAAATAGTGCTGATTTCAAGTCAGCAAAACTGAAATTCAAAGGGCAGAAAAAAGCCTATAAATCCAGCAGTAAATCGAATATTCAGCGTGCATTTTTTAAACGTCACAAACAGGATTTCAGAACGTTTAAACGTGAAAATAAATTCAGTCAGAAAAAATTGAAATCCGAAAAAATTTTCAAAAGAAAAGAATTAAAAAATCAGCGTAAAATCAAGCGTAATTCAAAAATAGGATTTTTAATTCTGAAACCCGCAAAATACACGGCAAACCGCATGAAAGCATCGGCTTGGCAAAAGGCTGTAAATGAAGATTCCAACAATGATTTTCTTCATGTTTCAGATTCCGCAAAACGTCGGATTATAGAGCCTGTTACACAAAAAATCAGCAAACTTGAAAAGTTACACAAAGTACAAAAAAGCGTGAAAAATTGCTGATAAAAATGGAAAATCACATAAAAAACTGAATCATCAGCAGAATCGTCTGAAAGAAAAACACAACGTTCATAAATCACGGAAAAAGCCTGAACATCGGACTAAATATTCTTTTTCAGACGGCTTGAAAAAAGTTTTTAAATTCATAAAAAACGTCTACGAAAAAGAAGTTAAAAAATTTTTTGCTGTTATTGCTGTGCCGATTCTGATAATTCTGCTTATTTTTATGTTTATAATCATGATTTTCAGTTCGATAATTTCGGGTTGAGGTTTCACGCTTGGAACTTACACAGCTCAGGATTATGACTTGTCGCGGGCTGAAAAATATTACACAAAACTTGCCTGGGATATGAATGAAAAAGTCCGAAAAACAGGCACTTCCGACTGGAAAAAGGCATTGAAGGAATTTGATATTGACGTTTCAGATTACAAGGATAATCCCGATAATTTTATTTTCGGCAGAAGTGAAAAATTCAATTATGATGCCGTCTTTGACTTTGATGTTTACAAATTGTGGAGTTTTTTATGTGCCTATTATTACAATTTTGATGCGGAAAACGGCGATATAAAATATTGGAAATTCAAGGACAGTACCGAAGATTTACTTGACGAAATTTTCAATGCAGAATACGAATTCCAACACTATTATGATAATACTTCGCATTGGGAAGAACATTTTTCCTACTATTTTTCGGGCGGAATTGATGGAAGTTACTGGCTTGCTAACAGTACAAATATGTACGGTAACTGCTTTCTTCCGAAAAGTAATCCGGGTGAATTGAACGGTTTCAAAGACGATAATGGCTACATTCATTTCAACGAAAACCTTGAAATTCTCAACGCACAGGACGGTTACAAGCGTACAGGCTGGTTCATTCAAGACCAGAGATATTTTGTAATTGACCGCAGCGGACAGCGTTCAGCACCATTTTACTCGTGGTTCGATAACACGGAATACGGACGATATTACGGCGATGACTATCATGCTCGCTCATACTGGGGATTCAGTAATGACAACCAGATTTACTGGTGCGTTTCTCCACAGGACACATGGTACTGGAACAGCGACTTAAACGACTGTTGTCTGATAAGTTACTATCAAAAAAACTACTGGAAAACCAACTGCCGACTTTATTACAACGTCAAGCAGAAAAAAACATTTGATGAAGTCATTTCTGAAAAATTAAATTCAATGTCGCACGCTGATGAGCGAATTACTTATTACAATCTGCTTGTGGGTACGGACAGCGGCGAAATGCATGGAAATCACCAGACTTTGAAATCAATGACTGGAACAAGCATTCACGAAAGTGGAATTATTAACGGTTTCGGTTATGATATGCAGAAATGGAACGAAAAACATTGTAATATCGGCGATTTGCACGAAGGTGTTGACGTAATTCAGAACAGTAATTCTAATATTTGTGTTCCGTTTGACTGTAAAATTTCGGACGTAAATTCTGAAAAAAATTATATTGTTTTGCGGAAGAACGATGTTCAATACTGGTACGACGGCAACGGCGGAACTAAACGTGATACGGAAGTTTATTTGTCAAATGTGAGTTTAATTTCTGATTTTGAAAAAGGTGATGAAATTAAATCTGGACAAAAATTTGCAGTGTCAACAGGTTCAAAAAAATGCGATAATTCGGACAATAACACCGCTTACGATTATGTTCACATCAAGATAAAAATAGACACTGACGGCATTGGCTGGGACTTCATTGACCCACGTCTTGTGCTTTACTAAAGGGGGGAACTTCATGGGCGTTAATGACAAAAAAATTACAAAACTTCTCGAAAAATCGGCAGTTCTCGAAAAGCGTATCCAGACTGCAACGGAAGAACTCAAAAAAACTCAGACTGAAATTAAAGTCCTTACTTTCGATAATTTGGAAATTGATTTGAGCCGAAATGATTTATCAACAGAGGAGTACGCTTTTATGGTGAAAATTAAAAAGAATTAGTGCAATGATTTCGGCAGTACTTCTCGCCACTGCAAGCGTTGGAATTACAGCATCTGCGGAAGAAACTGCAAGCGAAAATCAGGAAACAACAGCGGTCATAGAAATGACGGAAAGCACCGAAAAAACGACAGAAACTACTATAACAGATACTTCTGAAAATCCAACTGAAATCACTGATACTGCAACTTCCGAAACTACGGAAAATCCTACAGAAACGACTACCGTTGATTATTTTGGTGACGATTATTACGATACTGCCGGAAATGCAACGCTTATCAAAAAGGAAAGTATTATCTATGATTCTGAGGAAATGCACTTCTTTATGCAGGCGATGAAGAAAACGAAATCACTCCGGAACAAGCTTTGTAGTCTGCTGAAAATGCAAACGGCAGAGTGCAGAATAATTCTGAAAATCCGACAGAAAACAGTTCTGAGAATACCGAAAATGAAGAAGTTTCCATGCCTGTTCAGACACAAAAAAATTCCATGAATATGAACATGATTTATCTTGTAATTGATGCTGTTGTACTTGTTGCGGGTGGATTTGTCGTTTTAAAATTCATGAAAAAACCAAAGAAAAATGTCACTTCTGAAGATGAAAACTATGATTTTTACGACGATTCAAACGATGAGGAATAAGGAGAATTTACAATGAAAAAAGTGTATGGAATCGGCATAATAGCCGGAGTTATCGGTGCTGGGGTTATCATAAAAAAGGCTTTTGACTGCGGTTTCAAAACTGCAAGCATAATCAGCCTATTATACAGCCCAGAACGGAGTAAAGCAGATGAGCAGATTTTCAATAAACCGCAACAAATGGCTGAAAGAATTTATTATGCAAAATCCTCCCGATTTTCCCATATCCAACAAGTGTTGTGAATATTCAAAGAAAAAACCAGCCAAAAACTTTATAAAAAGTATGGAGGTTGATTTAGAAATTACAGGAATACGAAAGTCTGAGGGCGGTGTGCGTTCTGCAAATTATAAAACCTGTTTTTCAGAAAGCAAGTCAAAAAATTGCAACACTTACCGTCCGATTTTTTGGTATTCTGACAGTGATAAGCGGATTTATGAGCAGTTTTATGGTATTCAGCACTCTGAATGTTACACGAAATACGGTATGAAACGTACTGGTTGTGTCGATTGCCCGTTCAGTCCGCATATCATGGAAGAACTGGAAATTATCAGAAAATATGAGCCGAAATTGTACACGGCAGCGATTGATATTTTCGGAAAATCTTACGAATATACACGCAAATATCGTGAATTTGCAAAGTCTATGAAAGAACAGGAGAAAGAGAAAAAATGTACGGAATCTACATAAAAAGGTGGATTTTAGCGGTTATTATGGCGTTGCAGTCGCATTCGGCAACGGTCGCTGAAAACGAAATTAAATCAACGGAAATTTCGTCTCTTGAGGTTTCAACGATTTCTGTTTCGTGTCTGAAAGTTACATGGGACTGTGAAGAAAATATGCAGTATTCGGTGACTTGCAACGCCCTTGATGATAATTATGAATACGCCGATAATATTTATTTTGAATTTAAATCGGACAGTCTCTGCTATATTACCGGACTTCGTGAAAACAATGAATATTCAGTGACTATCGAGGGTACAAGCCTTGACGGCACAACAAAATCCACATCAGCTAACGGCAAAACCGAAACTGTTGAAGTCATCCAGAATTTCGACCACGAGGACGGCTGGACTTCGTGTTTTGTGGGCGAACGTCAGAGCGGTCTGACTTTAAATCCGTCGTGGAGTGCAATTCAGGGGGCGACTTGTGATAAAATCACGAATACAGGCATTATGCGTGATGAGTACGGCGATTATTGCTGTGCAATGGGTATTGCTTACGGATATTGCAATGACCGTTTTCTTGTGGAACTTGATAACGGTCAGCAGTTCACAACGAAAATCTGTGACAGCAAAGATTATGCCGATGACGGCAATTATCACTGGTTCGGTGGAGAGGGTAACGGCAAGTGTATTATCGAATTTATTTATGATGATTACAGTCTGCCGTCATGCGTGGCATTCAGCGGAAACTGGGGATATTATGACTGGTGCGGAATGGATTTGTGTTCCAATATCAAGTCAATCAAAAAAATCAACTACGGCACACCCATAGAGTATTAAATAAATGATTGATATAATCGGATTTATACAGAAATTCCCCTGTTTTGTGGGATTTGTTCTGATTACAGAACTCTACAATATTCTTTTCAGCGGAATTTCTGAAATAAAAAACAAATCAAAAAACAACTGAACTTCAAGGAGGATTTTTAATGAAAATTTCAAAAATTATTAAGGGAATTGTCAGAATCAGCGTGGTTTCGGGAATTGCCTATGCCTCATATAAGTACGGAGAATTTAACGGCAAAAATAATCAAAATGCTCAGGACGAGGATTTCAATTTCTACGATGATGAAGATGAAGAATTTTTTGCAGTCCGTGATAACTCTGAAGAAAAAACGCACGAATTTAAACCGTTTAGCGATGTAAAGATTAACGATGTTTCGGAAAAAAGCTGACATCGCTTATTCTGTCAATATGTTCCCAGAAATACATCACAAACAAGACAATCCGTGACTACTTCGGAATTGATTCTAAAAGTGCCTCAGACGTACTTGATGTCCTGACAGATGCAGGATATATCGGCAGAATGACTGCAAATTATAGATTCTCCGTGCTGATTAAATTCAATGATTATCTCAGACTTGTCAAAAAAGAATAAAAAATGCACAGTCCGCAAAAGACTGTGCATATCGTTGATTATAATTCTGAATTGTACTTCTCGTAAGTTTCCTTGTCAATTTTTGCTATTCTAAGGGCAGTTTCAAGTGTAGTTCCTTCTTCAAGCATAGCCTTTATCATTTCTATTTTTCCCTGAATTTTACCTTCAATTGCACCTTCGGCTTTGCCCTTGTCATATATACCTTGACTTAAATTACACATAGAATCAACCTCCTTGTTGATTGATTTGAATGGAATATAAAATTCATTTTCAAGAATTTCCAATGCATTTTCCCTGTTTTCGATATACCTGTTAAGAAGCGTATCAAGCATTTTTATAAGTCCGTAATAGTTTTTGTCAGATTCGCCGAGATTAATCATTACAAGCGACATCAGGTCATATCTTTCCGAACAGTCCGGTATTTTACCGACCATATGTTCAGGTTTGAAATTGTATCTTGTGATAGTATTTGCGGTTTTTTTAGGTGAGTTTGTGCAAATCCATATTGAATATACCTTTTTCAGCTTGTTGAAATCCGATTTTGCAAATTCAACATTGTACTGTGATGAAATAAGTCTGCTGAGATAATAAATTCCACGTTTTTCAAGCATATAGCCCGTATTTGACTTGTGCTGAGCCTCGATATTTATGATTAATTCCGCCTCGTCACTGCTATCAGGCAGTTTTACCTTGAATTTAATATCATATGTGCGGTGTGCCGTCTGATTCTGAGACAGTTTCAGAACCGGCAGAGTCCATTTTTGGCGGATAATCATCGTCAACCTGTTCAGATGCTATTTCCGGATTTCCGTTCAGACATGAAATGATTTTTTCAATGGAACAGTCCTCGAACTCTTTTACGACGTATTTCAGAATGTTTGCGATTACTTCCTTGTGAGCAAGCAGGGATTTTGCGAGAGCATCATATTTTTTGCTTTCCTGAGATTCTGCCATTACATCACTTCCTCTCAGGTACATTATAATATATCTCACGAAAAAAATCAAGGAAAAAATAATTTTTTATGAAAGGTCTGATGATTATGATTTTAATTATTGCAGAAAAACCAAGCGTGGCAAAGGCAATAGCATTTGTCGTCCGTGCAACAAACAAGAAAAAAGGCTTTATTGAGGGCGAAAATTATATTGTTTCGTGGTGTATCGGTCATCTTGTGGGACTTAAATATCCTGATGACTATCTCAATGGCTGGCAGAATAAGTGGAGTTTTTCACAGCTCCCGATGATGCCGAATAACTGGCTGTTCAAAGTTACCGAAAGCACCAAAGAACAGTTTGAAATCCTGAAAGAACTGGTAAAAAGAAATGATGTTACAGAAATTGTCTGTGCCACCGATGCAGACCATGAAGGAGAGTGCATTTTCCGTTATGTTTACAACATGATTTGCAGTCGTAAACCTGTAAAACGTCTGTGGGTGTCATCACTTGAAGAATCTGCAATCCGCAAAGCTATGCGGAATATGAAACCTATGAGCGACTATGATAATTTATTTTCCGCAGGATTTTCAAGAGCAAAGGCTAACTGGCTTGTCGGAATGAACGGTTCAAGACTGTTTTCGTACCGTTACTGTGACCGCCTGAATATCGGCAGAGTTCAGACACCGACACTTGCAATGATAGTTCAGCGTGACTATGATGTGAAAAATTTTATAAAACAGAAATATTTTACTGTTGACCTTGACTGCGGTGATTTTATGCTGACTTCCGCAAGAATTGATGATGAAAATATCGCTGATAATCTCGTAAATTCATGCAACGGAAATACCGCAAAAATCACATCTGTAAAGCTTGAAATAAAGACTGTAAATCCGCCTAAACTCTACGATTTGACAACATTACAGCGTGATGCAAACAAGATTTACGGCTATACGGCACAGCAGACTTTGGACTGTGTTCAGTCGCTTTATGAGGCAAAAATTGTGACTTATCCGCGCACGGACAGTCAGTTTCTGAGTGATGATATGGAGCAGTCAACGCTTGATATTGTGCGGATTATCGGTAATATTTTTCAGTTCGGAAGTGTCGCAAATCCCGATATTTCAAGGTGTATCAACAATAAAAAAGTTACGGGACATCATGCTGTTATTCCAACTGCGAATATCCAGAATGCCGACTTTGTGAATATGCCGTCTGCCGAAAAAAACATTTTAACGCTGATTGCAAACCGTCTGCTTTGTGCGTCCGCACCTCCGCATAAATACGAATCTGTGAAAATTTCTGCAAATTGCAACGGCACTGAATTTACTGCCAGTGGTAAAACAATTTTTGAAAATGGTTGGAAAAATCATGCACTTAAAGTTGCTGAAAATGACGAAACAAAGCCGATTTCAGCAGTTTCAGAGGGACAGGAATTTTCTTTTTCAGCAAGAAAAAGCGAACATTTTACAAGTCCGCCAAAACCGTTCACGGAAGATACTCTGCTGTCAGCAATGGAACACGCAGGACAGGAAAATTACGACGAAAATTCCGAAAAAAAGGGACTCGGAACGCCTGCAACCCGTGCCGGAACGATTGAGGGACTTGTGAAAAAAGGCTATGCAGAGCGAAAAAACAAGCAGATTGTCGCAACCGAAAAGGGAATAAGTTTAATTGCTGTCGTGCCTGATGAAGTCAAATCCGCAAGTCTGACTTCTGACTGGGAAATGAAATTACAACAGGTTGAACATGGTGAATATTCCGCTGAAAAATTTATGTCCGAAATTGAGAATTTTGTGCGTAATATCTGTGAAAAATACGGCTCTGTGGATAGCTCTGTTTCGTTCGGAAACGGTAGTGAACCTATCGGAAAATGCCCGAAATGCAGCGGAGAAATCGTCAGCGGAAAATATGGATTTTACTGTAAAAACAAGTGCGGAATGAATGTCGCAAAAGTTTACGGCAAGGAACTTTCTGAAAGTCAAATCAGGGGACTTCTAAATGGCAAACCGACGGCTTACACGGCGAACGGCAAGAAAAATATCGTTCTGCCGGAAGTCTATGAAAATAACTACAACGGCAAAATCTATTATCAGTGGAAAACGGAAAGGAGCAATTAAAATGTACCTAAAAATAGCCGAAATCCTTGGCGTATCAAAAGAAGATATTGTCGCAATGCCGACGGAAATTTTAAATTCCATGCAGGCACTTTTTGAAACAATCAATGCAGAGACCGACAGTGACAGAAAATTTCTTTATTCCGAACTCGACAAGCTCTGGACAAAGGGAATTGTCTTTCTTGGACTGAAAGAAATCGCCGAAAGTATAAAAATCGCTGATTCTACGCTGTTTTCACTTGACTTTGAAACTCAGCAGAAACTTGTTTTTGAGTACATGGCGGACAGCGAAAATATCTCACGTTTTTATGAAATTATCAATTCTGCCCTTGAAATTTCAGAACTAAAAAATGTTGCAGAACTGATAGAAATTCCCATGGAAACCATAGAGAAATTACCACTTGAAATTCAGAAAAAAATGTGCGGTTACTATTCAATGGAGTACGAGGAAAACAGCGATAATTCGGAACTTATCGCCACTCTGAAAGGACTTGTTTCATGATTTATTCATGCGGTCGGGACGTTCGGAGAATAAAAAATAAATGCTTTGCAAAATTCAAAACTCCGTACACAAAAAATATTGCTCTTGCATTCGACAGGAGCAATATTCCCTATTTTGCGAGGTTTTCCGATAGTGAAATTTCACTTGTCTATGATGCAGATTTTGTCGTTTCCGCAAGTGAAATTATTACAAAATCGCAGTCGAAAGATTATGCGGAAATTACGCAGAAAAATTATGATTTACTGTCCGAAATTGCAGAAATTTTAAACGTTACAGTTGGTACTCTGAAAAATCGTCCTGATGAAATACAGTCCGCTTTATGCCGATTTTACGTTATTTTTTGGTTCTGCGATACTCCAACAATAAAACGTGAACTTACAAGAATTTTAATGACAGACGAGGAGAACTGATATGCCTGTACAAGATGAAAACAATATCCAGAAATCACAGAAACTGATACCTTTTCTGAATGTAAAAGCTGAAACTCATCAGAGTAAAATCAATTCGATTGATGTGAAAATAGCTACAAAAGAAGATAAAATTGCCCGTAATGAAGTCAGAATTGAAAAACTTACCGCAAAGGCTGACAGGCTTGAGGACAGAAATACAATGCTTAAAAATATGTTCGGTAACGTTCCTGCGGTGCGAAAAATTATTGAATCGAATGAGAAAAAAATCGAAAATATCAAAAATGTGAAAATCCCGAAAAGACAGGAAAAAATAAAAGTACACAAGCAAAAAATCGCTGTTTTAAGCGGAAAACGTGACAAAATCGAGCATAAATTAAACCGTGTTATTGCCCTGAACGATGCAATAAAAAGTTTTTCAATTGGTCTTAATAGCGAACGACGTAAAATTTTTAGTGATGCTATGGACAGGCTGAATACGGCAAATGCGGACTGTCTTTCGGATAAAATTTCGGCTCTGCAAGCAAAAAAACAGCAGATTATTGAGGAATATAACCGCCCCGAAACTTCCGTTGTAGACAAGATGAAACTCACTCTGAAACTCAAAAATCTTAACGGAAAAATTCATGATACGAATGAAAAAATGCAGAAATTTATTCATTCTGAAAATCATTATTCTGAAAAATCCGCTGATACTGTTGATGCAACAATGAAAGTCACATCGGATAAATTTGTCGATATTTCGGAAAGTGCAACGTACACAATCCCCGAAATTACGGAAAATATCATATCCGCAGCCGACAGCATTGACCTGATGGACAAAAATAAAATTTCTGAAATTGCCGCCGATTTTAATTCACTTGACGGCAGTTCCAGAACTGAACTTGAAAATATGCAGAAAGAACTTTCCGAAACACTTACGGCTATGAAAGAAATTTCGGGAAACAAGTACATGATGCAGAGCGTTCGTGAATCCACTGCAAAGGAAATTCCGCAGGTTGAGGCACAGCTTAATACGGTGAATAAAGCACTTGAAAAAATGGATATTCCCGAAAACAAGCTGAAAAATACTGTTGTCGGGGAGGACGGTTCAATGAAAATTAACATGAATTTTTATAATTCTGTTCCGAAAAATGAGCGTTTTACCGCAGCCCTGACCGTTCCGCAGGCTGAAAAAGTTATGAGTGAACTTACAAATCAAAATATCGAGTTTTCGGCTGTAACTCGTGGTGAAAAGGCTTTTGTCATGGTTGCAGAAAAAAATATGTACGATTTGCAGAAAATTATCGGACAGTCACAGAATGAAATAAATCAGGAATTTCACGATAATTCAAGGGCTGAAAAAATGAATTTTAAGCTAATAAATCCTGATTTTTATAAATCACTTCCAACGGAAAACCGTTCAATAAATATTGAAACAAAAGAAAATGCTGAAAAAATTATGTCACAGCT
>DETU01000001.1:0-19104 GCA_002362175.1 Ruminococcus sp. UBA3280 | reverse complement strand
CACAGCTTTCGGAAAAAAATATTGCTTTTTCGGCAGTGGAATGTAAAAACAACAAATTTGCGATTACCGTCGCAAAAGAGGACGAAAACGCCTATAAATCGGTATCAAATGAAGTCAAGGGCGAACGTGCGGTACAGTACATAAATGCCGATTTTTTCAAATCTCTGCCGAAAAATGAACGTGCCTCACAAGGTATGTCACAGGAAAATGCGGAGCAAAAAATTGCGGAATTATCACAGAAAAATATTCCACATTCTGCGATTCTGAACGGCGAAAAGTCGGTTGTCACGGTCGCTAAAAAAGATGAAAAAATGGCATTTTTCAGCCGTGACAAATTAAAGCAGACTGCCCAGAATATAGGCAAAAATAAGTCCGAAAAATCAAAATCCCAGACACGAAAACAGGAACTTGAATAAATGAAAATTACAGATGAACAAATTGAAAAGGCGAATTTTGTAAATCTGCCGTCATTTCTGATGAAGTACGGTTTTGAACTGAAAAAAGTTGGCAAGGAGTACGTTTGGAAAGACCACGACAGCGTAAATATCAAGGATAATTCTCCTCTTGAGCGTGGAAAATGGTATCGTTTCAGTACTTAGGAGGGCGGTGACAATATCGCTTTTGTGCGAAATTTTATGAATAAATCTTTCATTGAGGCGGTTGGATTGCTGAATGATGAGGTTTATGACAGAAATTTTTCATCTGAAAAAAATGATAATTCCAAACTTGAAAAAGTTCAGAAATCTGATATTACAATCGCTGAAAATGACGATTGCAAGCGACTTTTTGCATATCTGTGCAAAACTCGTGGACTTGATTATAACATGATTTCTGAACTTGTCAAAAGCGGAAAAATTATACAGGAACTAAAAACAGGAAATGCAGTTTTTAAGATTTTGGACGAAAATAACAGGCTTGTCGGTGCGGAAAAAGTCGGTACTTCCACGCTGAAAAAATTCAAGGGAATTGCAACAGGTTCGGCAAACGGTTACGGCTTTGAAATCTGCAAGGGAAACGGTGAAAATCTGTTGTTTTTTGAAAGTTCAATTGACTTGATTTCATATCTTCAAATGAAAAATCCCGATAATTACAGACTCGTTTCAATGATGGGAGTCAAGCCAAATACCGTTATTGAAACTATGAAAAGATACGGAATATCGCAAAAAAATGTGTTTATCTGTTCCGATAATGACAAGGCAGGAAATGAATTTTTTCAGCGTTTACAGACTGAATTTCCGCAGATAAACCGTATTAAACCTGACGAAAATTTCAAGGACTGGAACGATATGCTGAGAAAAATTCCAATGCAGAAGGAGACTGAAAAAATGGTTGTTTATGGCAACAAAATATGGAACGGTGCGACAGATAACAGAGATAAAATGCTCGTTTCGATGCCTGAAAATGAGTTTGAAAAAATGCGAAATTTGCTCAATAATTCGGGCATGAATTACTTTGCTTACTCAAAAAACGATATGGTCGTTATGGCAGTTAACGACAAGGATTTGAACTGGCTGAAACAGATTTCCGGTAATGAAAATCTGTTCACAAAAAAGTCCGATGTTTCATATATTCCGCCACAGAAAAATATTATCGGCAATGCAGAATACCGCTATATTCCGGATAAAAACTTCATTTCATGCGACAGGGATACGGCACTGAAAATGGCTGAAATTATGGCAAAAAATAATATTCAGTTTTCGGGCAGAATTTACCCGTCGGGCAAGGCAACGCTGACCGTAAGCGGTGCGAATTTTGCCGATGTTCAGACAATTCAGCAGAATGTTATCAATATGCGGAAACAGTTTGTAAAAGTCGAAAAATCTGGTGAAATTATCGGAAACAAGGCTTATCGTGACATTCAGAACAAGCATTTTTATTACTCGAAATTAAATTCTGAACAGTATCAGAAAATCAAGCCTTTTATCGATACAAACGTGCATTACAGCGGTCTGATTCGTAACGGAAAAGTTACTTTTACGGTCGAAAAAGAAGATTCTGCGATGTTTTTAAGGGCTTTGGAAAATGCACAGCGTGAGGTCAGAATTATCGAAAAATTGCAGGAAAACGGTCTTGATAATGAACATATTGGCAGACTTTCGGCGATAATTCACAGATTTGCTGTTGATGATATTCATGAAAGTCTTGATAACTTTTTCACTCCGCAGCTTGACGAAAATCAGTTTTCAAAAATGATTTCGCTTGTGAATGACTATCTTTTGCAGTCGGTTTCTGAAAGATACGGGGAATTTTCGGGACTTAACAAAATCCTTGATTTTAAAAATGAAATTGACAGAAATTCAGAATTAAATGAATTTTTTGCGGAGCATAATTTCAGCGATGAACAGAAATTGGCGATTTCTGAAATGTTTGCAGTTGACGATTCTGTAGTTCGTCTGAACGTGATTGACGAATCATTTTTACCCGAAGAAATTTACGATTATTATGATATTCTTCATAATCATCTTGAGGCAAGCGATGTCACGACTTTCCTTGAAAATCGCAGAAAAATGGCTGTTGAGCGTGAGAAAATTTCTGAACTTACTCAGAAAGAAAAAGCGTTTTTAAACAGCGATATTCTGCCTTTTATGACAAAATCTTTGCTTGCATGGGACGAAATTGAGGACTTAGGTTACAGACTTTTTGAGGAGAGCTATAATGACAAATATGCTCCGCATGAAAACGCATCTTTCGGCAACGGTCTGAGTGAAAACCGACTTTCTGTACTTGCCAGGCGTATGCAGAATGGTGAGGATATTCGCAAGGATTTGGCACTTGGACTGCTCGGCGGTCAGCGAAATTTTATTACAACTCACAACAACGAATTTACAGCAGAATACGGCGAAAATTCGATTACTGCACGTTACGGAAATGCTGAAAGAAATATCAGTTATGAAGATTTGGGCGATGCTTTTCTGTCACTGATAAAATCGGAATATGACGACATTGTTCATGATAGAACTGTTGAAGATTTGCAGGATGATATTCCGGATATTACTGTCGAAACAGCGGATAATCTGATGTTAGCTTTTGAAAATGCGATGGCTGACAGTTGGCAGGGTGACAAAATCAAGGAATCTCAAATTAAAAATGCGTTGCAGGATATTCTCGGTGATGATGAAAAAGCAGAAAAAGCATTTATTTCGATTGCCGATATGAAATATAACTTTAAAGTAGATACGGAAAAAGAAAGTCAGATACATTTCGGATTGCTCGGAAACGGAATTACTGCTTATGATATTTCACGAACGGACAAGGAAACGAATGATTATGTAACTGTTGCCCACATTTCACCGGAGGGTGTTGTCAAGGTATATGACGATTCAATTTCTTCCGATGATATGGCAAAAATCAATGATGAATCACGTTCTGTCCGTGAAAAGTTTCTGACGGACTGGAAAAAGTTAGATACAATTTCGCAGTTCCAAATATTATACGACAGAGCGGATACAGAAACAATGCTGAACATCGGCAAAGAAAATCTTTCTACAGAAGAAAAAATCGCAAAATATATGCCGTTTGTGTTTTTTGGTGAGGGTGAACGTCCACAGCCTGAAATTGAAAAAAATTCCGATATATCGGAAAATAAAGGCAGTTGGTTTGTACATACAAGCACTTCTGCGGACGGCATAAAAAACGGTGTTGTCGGCAGAAAAATCAATCCTGATGAGGAAATTTCCGGACGTAATATGGAATATTGCAGTGGACTTTTCACGGACGATAACGAACAGGGTTTCAATATCGAATTTGCACAGGAAATGGCTGATTTACTCAATAAAAACGGCATTTCGGATTTGCATGAGGCACGCAATTTTATTGAAAATGAAATTGCGGAGCGTGATGATTTTTCGGACATAATTACGGAAAAAATTAATATTTCTGATGATTCGGAGTTTATACAGCAAGTTGTCCGTGATGTTGAGGAATTGCAAATTTCAGATGATAAGGACGTTGACAAACCGCTTTTTACAGATGCCAATGTGATTGAAGAAATCGAAAAAAGCGAAAATTCAACGGATAACCGACCATTCTGGGAAATTCCTGACATTAGCGGTGAACAACTTTCAATGTTTGGCGATTCAGTTCCGCTTTCTCCAAAAAGACAATCAGAGCCGAAAAAAGAAAAGTTTGCAGACGGTCTTTTCGTAGGAAATGTAAACCGATTTACCGCACTTCATGACGAAATTATTCGTGGTACTGGATTTCAGGACGGCAAGTTGCGTGTTCAGAAATTTTATGACGAAAAAAAGCCTACAAATAAGGAATTTGCGGACTTTCTCAAACACGAATACGGTGTTGGCGGTCATAGTGGTGACGGTGAAATTTCGTTTGTTGACCACGATGCAAAAGGTATGTTTTTTACGCACGAAAACGGCGAAAAATTCAAGTTTACATGGTCTGATGTTGCGAAAATGACGGCAGCAGCAATTGAAAAAGGCGAATACATCGGACAAAAAGAAAAATCAAAAAATCTTGAAAATAATGTTGCGGAGGAAAAGTCTGAAACCGTTGAAATCGGCGATAAATTCAGAAATAAAATGACCGGAGAAATTTCGGAAGTCGTTTCATTGTCGGGAGCATTGCCGTATATTACGGACGACTGCACCGTTAAGCGCGAAAGCGATGGCTTTGCAATTACCGGAAATATTTCTTATGAAAAACTTCTTGACGAAAATCTCTATGAGTATATCGGCAGAGATAACGTTGAAGAAAAGACTGATATTTCAGAAAAAACAGAAATGTCAGACAACATTTTGACGCATAATAAGGATATTCCTGTCTATAAAGGTGAATGGAAAATCGCTGATAACAAGGAGCTTTACAAGGATATTGTTACTGAAAATAAGCGATTTGCTGAAATGGCGAAATCAGTTATAGGCAACGGAAAAAATCCTACGGACGGCGTTAAGGCTTTGACCGAAAAATTTGGATTTGAGCGTACCGCCTGGCTTACTGCTTTGAATATCGTTGCACATCCATTAGATGACAGATTTTATCCAATGGATAAGGAGTGGGCTTGCAAAGTTCTCGCTCCGCATTTTGAAATTCAGCCGGACGAACTGTTCAGACAAGACACAGAAAAAAGCAGTACATTTGACAGGCTAATCAGTGGTGGTACTCTTTACGATATACACAATACCCACTTAGCACAATTTGCGGAAACTTTTATCCCTGAATACGAAAAATATTTAGAAAAAGCTGTTGCTGTAGAAAAAACAGAGGTGTCAGGCAAAAAGTCGACAGTGTTAAGTAATTCCTCGACACATGATAAAAATATTCATACTCTCTCCGACAAGGATAAGCAGTTCCTTGCCGATTATCCGCAAATTCCTATGCCCACATATTCCCCATGGGGTGCTGTACAGGAATGTACCGAAATTGCTCATGGTGCATTTGAGGTATCAACGGCAGGTCACGGCGGTATTATGATTGCCGATGATTTAGCGGAACATATTCTGTCCGACAAAGCAAGAGAAATTGGTTTTGTTGAGGACGGCTGGCATTGCTTTGAAGAAGATGCTGATGCACAAATTCCCCTCCGTGAGATTCTTGATAAGGGCATTATGGATAAGGAAAAATATTTCGCTGAAAAATATAACTCTACTTTTGAGGAAAAGGGAGAATGGTTTAACAAGGCTATAAATGATTCAATTTCAGCTTTTCACCCGGACTACTGGTCTGCTTATACGGCTGAACAGGCTGTTACTTCTGAACAGCTTTCAAAGAATAGTGACAACTTCACAATTAAAGATGATTTGCTCGGAAACGGCGGTGCAAAGGCAAAATTCAGGGCAAATATCGAGGCAATAAAAACGCTGAAAACTCTTGAAAAAGAACACCGTCCTGCGACTGATTCCGAAAAGGAAACTCTTTCAAAATACGTCGGCTGGGGAGGTATTCCGCAGGCATTTGATGGCGAAAATAAGACTTGGAACAGCGAATTTTCGGAATTAAAGTCACTGCTGACTGATAAGGAATACAGTTCTGCGAGAGCCTCCACTTTGGATGCATTTTTCACATCTCCGACGGTTATTGACGGAATTTATCAGGCACTTGAAAATTTCGGATTTGAGGGCGGAAACGTTCTTGAGCCATCTTGTGGTGTGGGTAATTTTTTCGGAAAAATGCCTGATGAAATGCGTGAAAACAGCAAGCTGTATGGTGTGGAAATCGACAGTATATCGGGAAGAATTGCACAGAAACTTTATCCCGATGCGGACATTGCAATTCAGGGCTTTGAAAAGAATAATTTTCAGAACGGCGGTTTTGATATTGCTGTTGGAAATGTTCCATTCGGCGAACTTTCTTTCAAGGACGATATTCATAATACAACAAAACTTCACGATTATTTCTTTGCAGAGGCTTTGGAAAAGGTCAAAAACGGCGGTATACTGGCATTTGTAACATCTGCCGGAACTCTTGATAAGCGTGATGAATCAACAAGACAGATGTTGGCAGAAAAATCTGATTTTATTGGTGCGGTCAGACTTCCGGGTGGAAAAAACGGTGCATTCAAGGATAATGCCGGCACGGAAGTCACAACGGATATAATTTTTCTGCAAAAAAATGAGAATAAAAATTCCGCTGAAATTCCCGACTGGGTGCATATCGGTGAGACTGCCGACGGACTTCCGATTAACCAATATTTCGCCGAAAATCCCGATATGGTGCTTGGCAAAGTCGTTGAGGGCAATAAACTTTACGGCACGGGAACAATGGTCATTGCGGACGAAAATTCAGATTTGAGTGAACAGTTAAAATCTGCTGTTTCAAAACTTTCTGCGACGATTTCTGACGAAAAAGCAAGGGACGTTTATGCAAAAAGTGCCGACGGCGAACAATTGAAAATCCCGTCAAATCTGCGAAATTACAGCTTTTTTGAACAGGATAATAAAATCTATTTCAAAACCAATAATGCCGTATGTCATTGTCGATTTGATACGAAAAATTCGCAGTTTCAGAGGGCAAAAGCGTTCATAAATCTGCGTGACCTGACAAGAGAACTGATTGAGGCTCAGGAGTTGAACAAATCGGACGACGTTATCAAAAATTTGCAGTCCAAACTGACTTTTGCGTATGATAATTTTTACAAAAAGTACGGTCTGATTCACAGCCAGAGCAACAAGCGTTATTTTTCGGACGACGTTTCATATAATCTTGTGGCAGGACTTGAGAAAAAATATGAAAAAACTAAACTCATAGAAAAGTCCGATATTTTCACGAAAAGAACAATTCAGCCACCAAAAGCAATTGAACACGTCGAGACTGCAATCGAGGCTTTAACGCTGTCTATAGCCGAAAAAGCCCATGTTGATTTTGAATATATGGGCAAACTTACTGGTATGACGGAGGACGAATTAAAGCATGATTTACAGGGCGAAATTTTCAAAATTCCGCATACCGAAAATGAATATCAGACGGCGAGTGAATATTTATCGGGAGATATTCGTGAAAAACTTAATATTGCGGAGGAAATTGCTGAATATGATGCCGATTTTGCGGTAAACGTCAACGCTCTGAAATCTGCAATGCCCGAACCTCTGAAGGCTGGCGATATTGACGTGAAAATCGGTGCAACGTGGCTTGACCCGAAATATTACGAACAGTTCATGTATGAACTTTTTCAGACTCCAAGAGAAAACAGAGCCGATGTAACTCATTATTCGTGGCAACGTTCAAAGGCGATTTCTGCCGAATATTCGGAACATTCAGGTACTTGGCATATCGACAATAAAAAAGCTGACGATTCAGTAATTACATCTCAGCAGTTCGGCACGAAAAAAATGAACGCTTACGAAATTATGGAGCATTTGCTGAATTTGAAAGAACCAAAAGTTTACAAAACAATTGAAGTTCCCGATGGCATGGGCGACGTAAAAGAAAAGCGTGTTGTGGACATTGATGCGACGAAAGTTGTGCAGAGAAAAGCCGATAAAATCAAAGCTGAATTTAAAAAATGGATTTTCAAGGATTCCACAAGACGTGAGGAAATCGTCGGAAAATACAATGAACTTTTCAACTCCGTCAAGCCTCGTGAATACGACGGAAGTGCTTTAACGTTCCCAATGATGAACACTGAAATCAAACTTCATGAACATCAGAAAAATGCCATTGCACACGCACTTTTCGGTGGTAATACGCTGTTTGCACACTCTGTTGGTGCAGGCAAGACGTTTGAAATGATTGCAACTGCTATGGAAAGCAAACGTCTCGGACTCTGCACTAAGTCACTGTTTGCTGTTCCAAATCACCTTACCGAGCAGATTGGCGATGACTTCCAAAAACTCTATCCAAGTGCGAATATTCTTGTCGCAACGAAAAAAGATTTTCAGAAAGAAAACCGTCAGCAGTTATTTGCAAAAATTGCGACAGGTAATTTCGATGCAATAATTATCGGTCATTCTCAGCTCGGAATGATTCCGATTTCAAAGGAACGTCAGGAGGCTGAAATTCAGTCGCAGATTGATGATATTGTTCTCGGAATTGCCGAATTAAAGGCAAGTGAGGGCAGTAAATTTCAGGTCAAGGCTATGGAACGTACTAAAAAATCACTCGAAAAACAGCTTGCAAAACTTGAAAAAAATCATGATGATACTATAACTTTTGAACAACTTGGCGTTGATAAATTGTTCATTGACGAGGCTCACGAGTTTAAAAATTGTGCGAAACGTTGTGCATAAGGCATAAGTAACGACTATGCCGAAAAGCACCATGTAAATGCACTTAGCAATAAGAAAATTTTACAGAGAACTTGAATCTCAAAATCAGAGGTGAAATTCCTCTGCCGTACAGAATTAATGCAATGGCAAGTTAAAGCCAGCAGTACGAGAGTTAATACTCCACTATGCGTTGTGAAGCTGTAACTTCACATAGTATAAAGCGTGGTAAAGTCGTAATCTGAAAACCTAAACCCGAAAGGGCATGGATAATAATGATGCGGACTTCCGAAATCCACGGTTAAACGTTAGTTGAAACTGTGCAGCACCGTTAAACTCGGCTGTCGAAAGACAGAAAATTAAAGAAAATGTATATGGTTGGTTTTTCTGTATACGTCCCATTGGCTGAAATCCCTATGGGGACTTTGAGGAACTGTAATTCAAATCAAAGTCAGATTCTTTCGGTGTAAGGCAGTGACCTAAAGATTTCAAAACAGGATAGAGATTCAGGAACGTTTGAGAGCCTGTCATGGGAGTTTTACAGAACGATGAACATGGCAGGAAGTCAGCCGTCCCATAGTAGTCAGAGATTGGGAGAGCCAGTCACACGGAACTGAAATGTTCCACGGCGAAGGGGACGAGTCAGGCAAATGATAAATTTCACGAAATTGAGAACAAGTAACTCCCTGCAATATTGGGTGACGAACTATGAGGTGATACCTTATGCACTTAAACGTCATGTTCTCAAACGAAAGCGACCTAAAGAAATTTCAGGACTTCCTCTATCAGAAAAGTCTTGAAAATGTCACTTTTACAGGATTGCTGGAAGCAATGTGCAATAAAGTTACGATTGTGACAGCAATTCACGATATCAAGTCCAATCACGGCAGCAAAACGTCGGGAGTGGACGGGAAAAACATCAACAAATATTTGCAAATGGACAAAAATGAGCTGTTTGCACTGATTCAATCCAAATTTCATAATTACAAACCCAAACCGGCAAGGCGTGAATATATCGCCAAAAGCAACGGAAAAATGCGTCCGCTTGGCATACCAACTATGCTTGACAGAATCATACAGCAATGTATGAAACTGATTTTAGAGCCGATATGTGAAGCAAAGTTTTATCCGCACAGCTACGGTTTCCGACCGTACAGAGCGCAGAAGCACGCAATCCGTGACATAATCAATGTTGTTAATTCAACAGGACGTTCTAAGGATACGGCGGTATGGGTGGTGGAGGGCGACATAAAAGGCTGTTTTGATACGATTAACCACAGGATTCTCATGGGAAAGCTCTGGAAAATGGGTATACATGATAAAAGGGTTCTGAAAATCATCAGCCAGATGTTAAAGGCAGGCTACATTGACCGTGGTCTGTTCTATATGACAGAAATAGGAACGCCGCAAGGCAGTATACTATCACCGCTTCTCGCTAATGTATATCTGAATGATTTTGATTGGTATGTGGGACGAAAATATTTTGAACCGCACAGACAATGCAGGCATAAATCAAATGACAGCAGAAGATTGAAATCACAAGGGATAACACCCAAATACAATTTCAGATATGCCGATGATTGGGTGATTTTAACGACATCACAGGCAGAAGCCGAGAGGCTGAAACATGAACTGACCGACTATTTCAGGTACAAGCTGAAACTGGAATTATCGCAGGAAAAGACGTATGTCACAGACCTGCGGAGCAAAGGTATCCGATTTCTCGGATTTGTAGTAAAAGCGGAACGGAAAAGGAAAACTCCCGACCCGAAAACATGGACAGAAAACTTAGTGGGTAAGCCGTATCCTGATTTGGAAAGGCTGAAACGGAAAACAGAAAAGCTACAGGCTGAAATCAGAAAAATAGAGACATTTAGAAAGCCAACAGCAAAAGCGGCGCAGATTCACAGAGTTAATGAACAGATTATGGGAATTGCTCAGTATTATCAGCCGTCTATCTGTTCCCACGCTTTTGAAATTATTGACAGACAAGTAAACAATACGGCTTTTGCCGTATGGAAGAATATGTTTCCGCACAGCTACAATCAAATGCAAGTACCCCTTAAAATCCTTTGTAATCTTCCGCACCGACATCAGGACTATACAAGCACGACATTTGCAATCAAGGTTGAGGGAAACTGGTTCGGGCTGACCTATGCATTTATTACGCACAGCCGATATGAAACAAAGCCCTTTGACCAGAAAACAACGCCCTATACCGAGGACGGCAGAAAGCGATATTTGCAGCAATGCAATAAGCATAAACGTCTGCCTTGCGACAGACCGTCTATCAATACTCCCGAAGATTATGCACTTTCGATTTATGCGAAAGGCAAGAATTGGAAAAAGAATTTTGAGTATTTCATGAATCGTGAGTATGCGTACAATCGGGACAAGGGAAAATGCAAATGCTGCGGAAGATATTTCAGCAGCACCATTATCGGTCATTGTCATCATATTGACAACAAGTTACCTTTGGAAAGAATCAATAAAGTACAGAATTTAGCGTGGGTATGTGTGGACTGTCATCACATGATTCACAACAGCCCTATGACAAATGTTGATGTTAAGACAGAACGCAAAATCCTTAAATATCGAGAAAAACTCAAAAAGTGAAATTTATCGCAGGCTGTATATCGTGAGAATACAGTTTTGTTGAAATCAGTAGAAAGTAAATTTGCTTGATGGTGCGCTGTGTGCGGTGAAAGTCGCACGCACAGCGTGAGGTGGGGGAAAACTTGGAGATTACTTCAAAGAGTTACCTATCACCATTGTTCACTCCTACAAAGTTGACTAATATATCCGGTATCTCAAACAGTGCATCTCAAAAAGCACTTGATTTATACCTTAAATGCCGATATTTAGACGAAAAAACAGGTGGTAAAGGTATAGTCTTTGCCACGGGAACGCCCCTAAGTAATTCCGTAACTGAGTTACATACGATGATGAGATACCTTGAATATGACTTCCTGAAATCGAAAAAATTACAGCACTTCGATAATTGGATCTCAACTTTTGGGGACCAGAAAATGGACTGGGAGTTAGCGCCTGCCGGAAATAAATTCAAGGAGCGTACCAGAATTGCACATTACAGCGGTCTGCCGGAACTTATGTCCATGTTCAAACAGATTGCGGATATTCGCACTTCTGATACTCTGAAACTCAACGTTCCGGAGTGCGAGTATAAAGTTGTAAATGTGGAGGCTACGGAGTTTCAGAAAGAACTTGTTGCCGAACTTTCCGACAGAGCAGATGCGATAAATTCGGGAAACGTTGACCCGACAATTGATAATATGCTCAAAATCACGTCGGACGGACGTAAACTCGGTCTTGACCCACGACTGATTGACCCGTCATTCGAGGATAATCCAAATACAAAGCTGAATCAGTGCGTTGAAAATGTTGTCCGTATCCACGCTGAAACTGCGGAGGACAAACTTACACAGATTATTTTTTGTGATTTAGGAGTACCACATAAAAATTCTGCTGATACTGAAAAGTTTAACAGTGCGGACACAAAAGACGACAGCAAATCATCTTCCGAAAGGGAATCGCTTGAGGAGGAGTGCGATTTTAATGTATATGACGACATAAAATCAAAGCTGATTGCCAAAGGCATACCCGAAAGCGAGATTGCCTATATTCACGATGCAAAAAATGAAAATCAAAAAAGTGAACTTTTTGAAAAAGTCCGTTCGGGCGAAATACGTGTACTTTTAGGCTCGACTGCAAAAATGGGTACAGGTACTAACGTTCAGAAAAAGCTGATTGCCGTTCATGATTTGGATATTCCGTGGCGACCTGCTGACTTGGAACAGCGTGCCGGACGTATCATCAGACAGGGCAATGAAAACAAAAATGTGTCCATTTATCGCTATGTTACGAAAGGCACGTTCGATGCTTACAGTTACCAGACTCTTGAAAATAAGCAGAAATTCATTTCACAGATTATGACATCAAAAACTCCAGCAAGAAAATGCCAGGATGTAGACCAGCAGGCACTGACTTATTCCGAAATCAAGGCTCTTTGTACCGGTGATGAGCGTATCAAGGAAAAACTCATGCTTGACAACGATGTCAAGGAACTGCGTGTGCTTTCTGCCGAACATCAGAATACCGTCTTTGAAATGGAAGATAAAATCAAGGTATTTCCCGAAAAAGAAAAGAATTTACAGACTGCACTTGACAATCTTCATTCGGACAGAGAACATCTCCGCAAACTTCCGATTGATGAAGAAACGAAACTGCCCGTATTCAAAATTACTATCGGTGAAACTGAATACACAGACAGAAAAGAGGCAGCCAAAGCACTTGAAACGGCTGTACTTTCAGTCAGACAGGCTGACAGACCTGTTAAAATAGGTGAATTTCAGGGATTTCCGCTGTCAGTTACAATGAACAGTCCTGCAATGGGTGGTGGAGTATCTGCCACAATCGGCGGTGCATATCAGCATACAACAAAGCTGATTGAAAGTTTTTCACACAATCTCAGGCGACTTGAGGGCTGTCTGTACAATGTTGACCGTAAAATCAATGATACAAATTCACAGCTTTCAAAACTGAGAGTTGATTTCAATGAGGCACAAAAAATTATTGCTGAACCGTTCCCACAGGAACAGGAACTTGCCGATAAGGAAAGCCGTCTGAAAACGTTGACTGAAGAACTTAACCAAGCTGCAATTGAGGCAAAAAAGAACGCTCCGCAAAAAGAAAAAACCTGTTATTTTGAACGTGCAAAACTCAAAAAAGAGGCTATGCGTGTATCAAAGAAAAAGTCTGAAAAAACTCAGGAAAAAAATCTTAAAAAGACGGAAAATCTGGAGTAAATTCATAAAATGTGTACAATATCATTAGTAAATCAGAATTGTTTCGATTATTTAAAAACGTTACCCGATAAATCTGTTGATTTGGTACTGACAGACCCACCTTATGAAGTGTCACGGGATACAAATTTCCAATCAGGAACAGCAACCGGAAAAGATACGGACAGATTTCGCATATCTATGGATTTTGGCAATTGGGACAATAATTTTACCGGTCTTGATGAGATTATTAAGGAATGTTACAGGGTTTTGAAAGACGGTGGGACAATGATTTGTTTCTATGACATCTGGAAAATTACAATACTAAAAAAATACTTTGATGATGCAAAGTTCAAACAAATCAGATTTATTGAATGGATAAAAACTAACCCTGTACCTTTGAACAGTAAAATAAATTATCTTACAAATTCGAGGGAAATTGCTCTGTTAGGTGTAAAAAAATCAAAACCGGTATTTCATTCTGAATACGATAACGGAATATATAAATATCCGATTTGCCACGATAAAGGCAGATTTCACCCTACGCAGAAACCAGTGGCACTTCTTGAGGAACTTATTATTAAACATTCAAATGAAAATGATATAGTTCTTGACTGTTTCAGCGGAAGTGGTTCAACAGCAGCGGCAGCTTTTTATCAGAATCGGAATTTTATCGGCTGTGAATTATCATATGAATATTTTAATAAATCTGTATCACGTCTTAAAGAAATTAAGGCTGTTTAAATAAAAAGACAAGCGGATAACTTTTGTGTATTATCCGCTTGTTTTCTAATCGCATAAACCGATACATTCATCAATTATTCTTTCAATTCTTTTGATTTGTTCCGGCGACAGATTTTTCAATTTTGCTGATATATTATCAAAATCTCTGTCTATTATCTCGCCTGAAAGAAGATAATCGGCACTTACACCGAGTGCTTTGCTTATTTTCAATAAATTTTCGGGACGAATAGCCTTTGCACCTCTTTCCGCTGTTGACATAAGCTGTGGGGAAACGTCAGCCATTTCAGAAAGTTCCTCCTGAGATAAATTCATCTGTTTTCGCCTCTGCATGATACGTTTTCCCATTTCAATGTGAAATTTTTCAGGGTTATTCATTTTAAATTCCTCCTATTCTAATGTAGATATTATACATCTCATAGTTGATTTTATTAAGCGTCTATGGTATAATTAAAACTACCATAGAATAAGAAAGAGAATAAATATAAATGAAAATAAAAATTTTAATTTTATGCTTTTCGGCAGGATTAATACTATCAAGCTGTACTCCAAATGAAAATGGCGGTTCTTCTACTTCACGAGAATCAGTGTCTATTATAAATACAATACCAACAACTGAAATTCCCACAACAGAGCCTGCTACACAGTTATCTGATTACATTGTAAATGTCAATACAGGGAAATTTCATTATCCAGATTGTCCAAGTGTAGACCAGATGATTGAATCAAACAAACTGTATTATAGCGGAAATAAGGAAGATTTGCTTGAATATGGCTATTCCTCATGTGGAAGATGCAAGCCTTGAAAAAAACTGACTGCTGTTTTAAGTTCAGCGATTATAATTGAACAGTCTATACCGGTTATGGTATTCGTCAAACAGACAGAAATGCGTGATATTACAACTATGGAACTGGTTCGGGATATGGGAATAGAAATAAATCTTGGTAATACATACGAGTCATGCGGAGACTGGATTGCTCAGTGGGGAGAAGGTACACCTGAATCCTATGAAACAGCCTGGGGAAGTCCTGTCATTACCCGTGATATGATACAAGGTTATGCAGATGAAGGTTTTGGTGTTCTGCGTGTACCAGTGGCGTGGTCTAATATGATGGGCGAAAATTACACAATCAGTCAGGAATATCTTAGTGCGGTATGTGAAGTTATTGACTGGGCATTAGATTGTAATTTGTATGTAATTATGAATCTGCATTATGATGGCGGTTGGCTTGAAAATCTTCCGAATGATAAGGATAATTGTATGAAGAAATATTCTTCTGTTTGGACACAGTTATGTGATGAATTTAAAAATTATGGTGACCATCTTATTTTTGAATCGCAGAATGAGGAACTCGGCTGGTCATCGCTTTGGAATCGCTGGGGCGGTACAGAGGGAAAAGCAGAATCATATTCACTTGTGAATGAAGTAAATCAGACATTTGTGGATATTGTCCGCTCGTCTGGTGGAAATAATGAAAAACGTCATCTGCTTATTTCGGGATATAACACAGATATTGAATTAACCTGCGACAGTCTGTTTGAAATGCCGTCAGACCCTGCAAATCGTTGTGCTGTTTCTGTACATTACTATACTCCGGCTGATTTTGCAATCCTTGAGGAAAATGCAGACTGGAGTAAAGCACGTTCTACATGGGGAACAGAGGCTGATTTTGCTGAACTTAATAAAAACATGGATATGTTGAAAAATACATTTATTGATAACGATATTCCAGTTATCATAGGTGAATATGGCTGTCCGAAAAAAAACAAAAATGAAGAATCAGTCAGATTATTTCTTACTTCCGTATGCAGAGAGGCTTATGAACGTCAGTTGTGTCCGGTACTTTGGGACGTTACCGGACTTCACTATAACAGAGATACTTGTAAGATGTATGATACTCAGCTTAAAAATTCTTTTAACGATATTATAAATAAAAATACTGAAAGTATTTCCGGTGATTTGAATAATGACAGTGAATTTTCTGTAGCTGATGTTGTACTTTTACAGAAATGGCTTTTATCTGCTACAGATGTAAAACTTGAAAACTGGAAATCAGCCGATTTATGTAAAGATGACAGACTTGATGTATTTGATTTATGCTTGATGAAACAAATGCTGATACAGAAGATAAATTGATATTAAAATGAAACAGGGTGCTGAAATTTCAGCACCCTGTTTTTTTATTTACAGAACCAACAAAGTCCATTATAGGTATATTCATTTGCAGCTAAACCATTATGCGAATATCCATTTTTGATAAGATACAGAAAATTACCGTTTATTGTATCTGATAATTCTGTAAAATATTCAGAGTTACGCATTTTTTCCGACCGGCGATTATCATAACTATATGCAAAATCATCAGTACCAGTCATCATAAATACAAAATATTCATCTTGGTTGTAATTTTCAGCAGTTATCCAGATATTGTCATCATCAAGTGAAGTACCACAACTCATCGGCATAAAATATTTAAAATAATCAAGACAATTTTGAAAAGTTCTCCATGTTGCGACAGAACCCATTGAAAATCCACCAAATCCACGATGTTCACGGGAATTTTTCAGGGCTTCGGAAGTTATATTTTCAGCGTATGTACTATATTTTGATTCAACGGCAGGAATCAAATCATTGATTAGTTCGTTATGATAATTTCTGTTCAGATTCAATGCAAGACTAAAATCGGCACTATCCTGACTGCTTGTATTATTATACGTAGGACATACAATAATAACCGGTTTCATTTTGCCGTTCTGAATTGCATTATCAAGAACATTTTTAAATGCAGACGGATTTTGCGGTGTACCAAGTGTTGTTGTTTCGTTGCCCCAACCGCCATGCATAAGATAAAATACATCATACTTTTTGCTTTCTGAATATTCATAAGGCAGATATACAACAGCACGTTTGTTCAGTACCTGCTTTTTTTCATTGTATGTCATGGATTCATAGGTATCATAATACAATTCTTCCAATTTACCTTTTTCATCAGCAGGAGTATAGTAACCTTGTGGTATTTCATTGATTTTATCGGGAACAGGCTTATTTTGTGAAAGATAGCGCCTTCTCATAAGACATAAATCAAATACATCCCAAACACCGTCACCGTCCAAATCATAATCATTTCCATGTGCATTTGTTGTACGGGTAAGAAGAAAATCCTGTAAATTTGCAGGCTGTCTGTTTTCAGGGATATTATTGTCAGGCATCTGATTTTCCCAGAAACTTACGGCATCATATATCCAACCGTCCGCATTTGTACCTGTTCCGATACCGAAACCATGTGGCAGACCTTCATAAGCATGGAACTCCGTGGGAATATCATAACTTTTAAGCATTTCAAGACGATTCTGCATAGTCCTGTAATTTGCAATGCCATCACTTGTACCGACACACGCATAGGTCGGAGCATCTCCGGAAGATACGCTGTTATAGCCGGTATACTGCATAATTACTGCACTTGCCTGTTGTATATCGTTTCTTTGAGTAAGTGCGGAAAGATTATCAATATTGCCGAGAGTTGCAGCCATTCTTGCACCGGCAGAACCTCCCCAGAGTGAATAATATTCCGTATCAACTTCAAGTTCTTCAGCATGGTCATAAATAAACTCGATTGCTTTTGCAAGGTCATTATATGGGTCATCAGGACGATATATTAATGCAAATGCGTTATATCCCATTTTTGAAACTTCCAACGCATGAGGAAAACTGTCATGCATTGCACCGACATAAGCAAATCCTCCACCTGCATTCATGATACTGAATTTTGCACCGGATTCACCTTTAAAAAAGAATAATCCTGTATCTCTTTTGGATTCATCCGCCTGCATTTCTTCTTCACTGTAAATGGAATAAAAAATCTGCTGTCCGTTTTCAGCACGTTCCGCAAGTGTATTTATAATTTCCACTGTTTTGTCGGCTTGAATATTATTATACCACGTATATACACGGCTTGTGCTGATTTCAGCAAGTGTCATATCGTCTGTTACAGCACGGTCAACAGGGAACAGAAGTCGTCCGAAATCTTTAAATGCAGGATTTGAAATTACATCGCCGACAGTTGTATTGATGTTTGCAAACTGATTTGATGTATCTGAATTGCTAACAGATGCTTTCTGTGATGTTTCAGGAATTACTCCGCATGAAGTTAAAATCATTAAAAAATCTGACATAATTACTGAAAGAAATTTTTTCATGGTCATTTTACCGATTTGCCCATTTTATAGGCTTGTTTCATGAACAGAGTATTTTTTATTTCTCCCTTTTCGTAAACACCTGAACCGCAGATAAAGCCCATTTCTTTTGCACCCTCAACGCAGTCCGCATAACCTCTGAAACAGGAGAGTGTCGTATCAGCAGAAGAAATTTCCTCATCTGCCATAGTTGCGATGTAGTAAAATTCCTTATCACGAACTTCAAGCCATCTTGCAACAGTACGGTCAATAAGTGCTTTAAGCTGAGCATCGACGGAATAAAAGTAAACAGGACTTGCAAGCACAATGACATCAGCATCTATCATTTTCTGAAGCACTTCCGCCATATCGTCTTTAATAGCACATATGCCCTCACTCTGTCTGCAATAATAGCAGGCATGGCAGTAACCTATTTTCTTTTCAGCAACACGGATTTTTTCAACTTCGTTTCCGCTTTCCAAAGCTCCACGCATGAACTCATCACAAAGAATATCAGAATTTCCGTTTTTTCTCGGACTTCCCGATAAAACCAAAACTTTCTTACTCAAAATAAATTCTCCTTCCGGTTTAAGATTATACTTTGATTATATCATACTATTTGTAAAAAGAGAAGTTCATATTTGTTAATCACTGTAAACCTATGGCTTATTACTGAAAAACTAATTGAAACTTCTCATTTATGGATTTAAGTGATATAATATAGTCATGAAAT
>DETU01000052.1:6960-51177 GCA_002362175.1 Ruminococcus sp. UBA3280 | reverse complement strand
AAAGTTCAAGGAGATTATAATATGAACATATGGACACAAAATCAATTTAAAGAAATAGAAATCAGACTTGAAGACGAACAATATATGTATGCTTTAATAAACGGAGATTATGGGTGGCTTATGTATCTTCGTGAAGAAGGAGATTCGGGATTCAGTTCCCGTAATCCTGACTATAATGGTTCAGATATTGAAACAATGAATTTTACTTTAAGCAACGGACAAGTAGATGATTACCCTATGTCATGGGTTTTGTCTGCTGATATTGTCAATAAGGCTCTTCTGTATTTTGAAAAAAATCATAAAATTCCTGATTTTATAAACTGGCATGACAATTCCAATTGTTGAATTAATTACACCGCTTTAAAGAGGTAACTTATGTGAACAGAGAACTATTAAAAAAGAAACTTGCTGAAAACAAACGCCGTCTGAAAGAAATTCGTATAAATGATATTAAGTCGGAAATTATAGCAAGTGTGGAAAATTTTTCGGAAAAATACCGTTTTGCCGATAAAAACGAAATCCGTCGGATTGAAATTTTTATGGACAGACTTCCATTTTCAATGCCCGCAAAAATTAACTTTTCGTCCCTTACAAAAAGCGACATAACTGAACATAATAACGTATGGCCGTGTTTTCTGAACGGTCGTGAAGAAATTCTCAGCATATATATTCACGGAAACTACAAAGATATTCTGAATGATTATGATATATGGTTCTGGCTGAGTGCTTATTTACTGATTATTGATGAGGATTTTTTCCGCTTTATCTTAGTTGACGATAATTTCAATATTACAGAATCTTACATAAATTAAAAAAATATATTAATATATTCTTTGAATGAGGTGAAAACTATGATTTTATACAGACCGGTCGGTACTGTCGAACTTGAACTTGCAAAGGTTACGTTACTGAATTTGAAATTGATGACGAATATATCAAAAATTTTGAAGTGCATACTGTCGGCAGAAAACATCATCAGGAGCTTTGGATTCCTGCCGAAGAAATGAAAAATTTCAATCGTCACATTATTAGCATAATAAAAGTTACTGACAAATTTCAAAAGTCAAATATATTAACAGTTCGTTTCATGTGAATACTACCTGTTTTTAAGAAAATCCCGTATCATAGGCACGGAAGACCATTAAACAGAAGATTTTTTAATAAGAAGGAAAAAGCATGGTATCAAAAAAAGGAAAAAGAAAGTTTGAATATAACGGAAAAATTTTTTACTGGTTTATAAGATTGAATACTGACGGAATACCCAAAATACATATTTTGTCTGATGACAAAAAAATTAATCTTGATTATCCGCTTTTTGACAGTGAAATCCCCGTTGTTCCCTCCTATATAGAACAACTTCTTACGGATTATTTAAAAAAATAAAAGCCTGAGATTTTACTCTCAGGCTTTTGTTATCAGTCGTTTATGAACACTGAAAAAGCTTTGTAAGCCATATATGTGTCGATTTTGGAAACGATTTCAAAAGGTGCGTGCATTGAAAGAACGGGTACACCCATATCAATCGTATCAACATTAAGGTTTGCAATATATGCCGCAACAGTACCGCCGCCGCCCTCGTCAACCTTACCGAGTTCACCTGTCTGCCATATAACGTCATGGCTGTCCATAAGTCTGCGTATTCTTCCCGTGAACTCTGCGGAAGCGTCGGACGTGCCTGACTTTCCTCTTGCACCTGTATATTTTGTAATGCATACCCCCCTGTTGATGTACGCACAATTGTTACGTTCGTTTACTTCGGGGAATGTAGGGTCAAATGCAGCATTAACGTCAGCGGAAAGACATTCTGACGCTGAAAGTACTGTCCTTCCGTCTGAGCCGAGAGTTTCGGCAATGTCTGCAATGAAGTATTCGAGATATGAAGAACAAAGACCTGTGTTGCCGTCCGAGCCTGTTTCTTCCTTGTCGGTAAGAACGGTAACAACAGTATGAACGGGATTATTACAGTCAACAGTTGCCATAAGTGCAGTATACGCACAAACCTTGTCGTCGTGACCGTAAGCACCTATCATGCTTCTGTCAAAACCAACGTCCTTAGTCTTGAAAGCAGGAACTGCCTCAAGTTCCGAAGAAATGAAATCAGCTTCAGTAATACCGTACTTTTCAAAAAGAATATTCATAATATTGAGCTTTACTGCTTCACTTGCCTCGTCGTCCCTGAAAGGTCTTGAACCGATAATCAGATTAAGCTGTTCACCTGTAACAGCCTTTGAAAGAGTTTTCGTCATCTGTTCTGTTGCAAGATGTGGAAGCAGGTCAGTAACGCAGAAAACAGGGTCATTTTCATCCTCACCGATATTAACGGTAACTTTTTCACCGTCCGCTTTTATAATAACACCATGAAGTGCAAGCGGAATTGTAGTCCACTGATATTTTTTGATACCGCCATAGTAATGAGTTTTGAAAAGGGCAATTTCGTTGTCCTCATAAAGAGGATTTTGTTTGAGGTCAAGACGTGGAGAATCGATATGTGCGGCACAAAGTCTCACACCCTCCTCAATCGGAGCAGTTCCGATTACCGCCATAATAACAGCCTTGTCTCTGTTGTTGCGGTAAATCTTGTCACCTGCGTTCAACTGCATACCTGCCGTATACTCCACATAACCGTTGTTTTTAAGAAGTTCGATTGTGTAGGCAACCGCTTCACGTTCGATTTTTGCTGTATCCATGAAATCCTTATAGCTTTCACAAAAACTGTCACACTCGGCAATTTCTGCTTCACTCATTCTGAGAACAGCATTCTTTCTTTTCATGAAAAGCTTTTCTTTAAGTACCTTTGATGTTTCCATAAAAAACACTCCCTTTTTATTTATTCTGATAACAGTCACGGATTTTTTCGGAAAGTTCCTTAGCTATTCCGTTTACTGTTTCAATATTACTGTTATTATGTATTATATAATCAGAATGAGTTGAAAAAAACTCCTCATCAAGCTGTGAACCCATTCTTTTTCTTGCCTGTTCCGAAGTTAAACCGTCACGCTGAATTATTCTTTTTTCCCTTATCTCCTCATCAGCAAGAACGGATATTATAATTTCACAGAAGTCGTCCGCCCTGCTCTCAAAAAGTGTGGGAGCGTCAAGAAGTATCAGTTTTTCGTTGCGTTCGGCAAATTCATTTATCTGTCTCAGAATTTCCCCCGTGATGTAGGGATATGTTATTGTATTGAGTGTTTCAAGCTTTGTCTTGTCCGAAAAAACTATACCAGCAAGTTTTTTTCTTTCAAGATTCCCGTCATTGTCTATAACTTCGTTTCCGAAAAATTCTTCTATCTCGGCAAGGCACTTTGAACCTTTTTCAACTACCTGTCTTGCGACAATATCTGCATTTATCACAGCAAAACCGTTTGATGCAAAAATTTTTGAAACTGTGCTTTTTCCTGCACCTGTCTGTCCCGTAAGACCAACCACCGTTATACCGCTTAAAGTATTCATATCCTTATCACCTCAAATCCTGCCGCCCTTATAAGACGATTATAAACCGCCAGCCCCACGCCGTCAAGTGACGGAGTACGCACATAAACTTTTTCGGCATGAATATCATCAAATTCACGCAGTCTCTGAAAGACAAGATGTGCCTGTTCAGAACCGTTTTTACCGTATGTCATGTACCTGTAAGGGAAATTTTTTTCATCTCCGTCAAAAATCAGTGCATATACGTTATCGCCGTAATGATTTCCGACATATTCCGTAAAATGCTCCAAATCCGACTTAATCATTACAATATCCGCACTCGGTGAATAATGCTTGTATTTCATACCGGGAGAAGCGGCTTTTTCGTCCTTTTCAAGACCGCTGATAACCGCTTTGTCAATTATGACATTTTCACATATTTCAAGAATCATTTCCTTTGTAACACAACCAGGACGTAATATTCTTACTGTATCGCCGTTTTCTACAGATACTACAGTTGATTCAACACCAAATTGTGACTGTCCGCCATCAATTACCGCCGAAATTCTGCTGTTCATATCACGCATAACGTGCTGTGCGGAAGTCGGACTCGGATAACCTGAAACATTTGCAGACGGTGCGGCAATCGGTTTTCCTGAAAGTTCAATAAGCCTGTGCATTACAGGGTGTGAAGGTATTCTTATACCTACCGTATCAAGACCGCCTGATGTTACCAATGGTATATTATCATTTTTCGGAAGAATCATTGTGAAAGGTCCGGGACAGAACTTATCCGCAAGTTTTCGGGCAAGTTCGGGAATATATGACGTATATTTTTCTGCTTCCGAAAAGTCGGAAAGATGCACAATAAGCGGATTGTCGGCAGGTCTGCCCTTTGCTTCAAAAATTTTTCTAACTGCATTTTCGTCTGATGCGTCCGCACCAAGTCCATAAACTGTTTCTGTAGGTATTCCGACAACTTCGCCGTCCCTTATCAGCTGTGCGGCAATTTCAATTTGTTTTTCGCTAAGTAATAAAGTTTCCATAAAATTATATTTCCTGATTTGCAAGTTTTGCGGCTTGGTCAGCGGTTGCGAGGGAGTCAAAAACCTCGTCAAGATTACCGTTGAGAATATCTTCAAGCCTGTATATAGTCAGATTTATTCTGTGGTCTGTAAGTCTGCCCTGCGGATAATTATACGTTCTGATTCTTTCAGAACGGTCACCTGTGCCGACCTGCATTTTTCTTTCCGACGCAATTTTTTCATTCTGTTCTTCCTGCAACGCCTCATAGATTCGTGAACGCAGAATTTTCATAGCCTTGTCCTTGTTCTTATGCTGGCTTCTTTCGTCCTGACACTCAACAACGACATTTGTCGGAAGATATGTTATACGGACAGCGGATTCAGTTTTATTTATATGCTGTCCGCCTGCTCCGCTTGCACGGAAATAGTCAATTTTCAAATCGGTGGGATTTATTTCAAGCTCCACTTCGTCAGCTTCGACAAGTACGGCAACCGTAACCGTGCTTGTATGAATACGTCCCTGTGATTCTGTCTCGGGAACTCTCTGCACACGATGCACACCACTTTCATATTTCAGACGTGAATAAGCACCCTCACCCTCAATTGAAAAGCTTATTTCCTTAAAACCACCTAATTCCGTCGGGTTTGCACTAAGTACTTCCTGTTTCCAGCCTTTTGTTTCGGCATACATTGTATACATACGGTAAAGGGAATTTGCAAAAAGTGACGCTTCTTCACCGCCTGCTCCGCCTCTTATTTCAATAATAACATTTTTGTCGTCATTCGGGTCTTTGGGAAGGAGCAGGATTTTAAGTTCCTGAGCAATATTCTCCATATCCTCCTTTGACTCCTCAAACTCCGCCTGTGCCATTTCTCTGAAATCCTTTTCAAGACCTCCTTCATCAAGAATTTCCTTTGCCTCAATAAATGACTTCTGTGCATTTTTATATTCACGGTATTTTTCGATAACAGGAGTCATATTTTTAAATTCACGCATAAGCTGTGTATAAAGCTTATTGTCGTTGACAATATCGGGGTCAGAAAGTTTATTGCTTATCTCCTCATATTTTTCTTCCATTGCTTCCAGTTTTTCAAACATTTAAATATCTCCTCATTCTTCTTTATGCTGAATTTTTTTAATATTTTTTTCTATCTTGTTTCTAGCAACCATAAATTCCCTTGAACATTTCACACATTTCAGTCTGAAATCCATACCTGCACGGATAACGTACATCTTATCAGAACCACATGGGTGATTTTTTTTCATGGTAAGAATATCGCCTGCTCTAATATCCAAAATCAGCACCACCTTAAAAAAATCGTATATTTTTTATTATACCCCAAAATCGTTTTCAAATCAATATGTAAGAGGTATATTTTTTTGTTTTTGTGTAAAAATAATAAAAACCTCAATTCAAATACAAAGAAGTTGACAAATGAAAGGAAAAATTTAATATGATTACAAGAATTTCCGCCGAATTTGAAACTCCCGAACTCGCCGAAACCGCAATAGGACGAATAAAGAAAAGTACTTCAATACGTTCTGCAAACATGGTCTACAACAAGACTTCCGACGAAGCGGTAAAGCTCCGCAACGGTACAGTCTGGACACTCCTGCCGACTGCCGTCACAAGCTATAATTATTATACCGCCTCAATGGAACACCCCGCTACAGAAGAAATTATCCCTGAACATGAACGCCGTCGTAACACTACTGTATATATAATGTGCGACGACGAAAATATTGATGATGTAAAATCCGTCCTTAACGCTTTAGGCGGTCTTAATATAAAAATACGACAATAATAACAAACGTCCGAGAAAAAGAGTTCTCGGGCGTTTCTGTTTGACATTTTTATGTTAATATGCTATAATTTCAGTGAGCAGAGATAAAAACACAATAGATTCGGTCGGTAGTCCGAACACATTTTTTAATGTAAGTAAACCTCCTCCTTGGTCGTCCATTCTCTGCTGTCATTATTTTTAAGGAGGAAATTTCTATGAGCAGACACGTCAGCACACTCAACGTTTTCTTTAATGGTCAGTTTTGGACAGGTGTTTTTGAAAATATCAGTGACGGAAAATTATCCGTATACAAAGTAACATTCGGCACAGAACCCAAAAATTACGAAGTATACGAATTTGTTCTGAAACACTACCACAAATTTAAATTCAGTCCTGAAATTGAAGTGTCGGAAAAAACAACTGCAAAGAATCCGAAACGTATTCAGCGTGAAGCAAAAAAACAGATACAGTCAACAGGTATCGGAACGAAATCACAGCAGGCACTGAAATTACAGCACGAACAAATAAAAACTGAACGGCGTATTATCAACCGTGAACAACGTGAAGCGGAAAAAAGACGTATCTATGAAATGAAACAGAGTAAACGAAAGGAAAAACATAAAGGTCACTGATACTTATAAAAACCTGAAAAAACTTTTCAGGTTTTTTAATTAATATAAATTTAATTTTTCTTTTTGTAACAGTATAGTGAATATGAGGTGATATACTATAATAATCAGAGAAGATATGACAATCGAAGAAATAATGATTGATTTGGCTGATGAATATGAAAACTTTAACTGGAGACTTATTCGTCTGTCAGAAGCAACAGGTCATTTTGTTAATGAATTTAAAAAAGAAGCTGGAAACCTAAACAATATTGAAAGAATATATGCGGTTGCTAAATGCGAATCAAATGACGACGTACTTTTTCTGATATGTGACGAAAAACAAGGTGAATTATGGAGAATATATCATCTTACATATTCTTCACACTCAAAAGGTTATCCGAAATATGAAGAATTCAAAAGCAGAAAAGATGTCTGTGATTATATTCAGAATAAGTTTATTGAAGAATTTTTATAAAGATGAATATAAGGCTGTACGAGTCGACTGGAACGAAAAGGACATTCCACCTTAAATAAATTACAGTTTATGTCATAATATTTTAAGTCCGTGCATAAAATTGACTATTCAAGCATTAATAATGACGGAGGTAAAAATATGATTTACAAACCCGAAGGCTGTCTTTTTAAAACAGCCGAAAACCAAAAGTATATATCTTCTGCCGAAGGTCTTTCCGAAGCTATGGAAAAAGGAATTATCCTTGAAGCAAGAGTCGCTGTATGTGACAGTTCACACAATCTGATAATTGACCTGCCGTGTGCTGACGGGATTATTCTCCGAAATAACGGAGCTGTGGGCATTGAGGACGGTTCTACACGTGACATAGCACTTATATCAAGAGTAAACAAAATTGTATGTTTTAAAGTACTGAATATATCATGCGACGAAAAAGGCAGGATTTCCGCACAGCTTTCAAGAAAATCAGCACAGGAGGAATGTATAGAAAACTACATAAATTCCCTGTCGTCAGGCGATATTATAGACGCAAAGATTACACATCTTGAGCAATTCGGCTGTTTTGTTGATATAGGCTGTGGAATACCGTCTCTTATACCTATTGACGCAATTTCGGTTTCAAGAATCTCACACCCGTCCGACCGCTTTAAAAACGGTGATTTTATTCACGCCGTTGTCAAGTCAAACGAGAACGGAAGAATTTTCCTCACCCACAAGGAACTGCTCGGAACATGGAAAGAAAATGCGGAACTTTTTGAATCGGGCGAAACGGTTTCGGGAATTGTCCGCTCCGTTGAGGATTATGGAATTTTTGTCGAACTCGCACCAAACCTTGCAGGTCTTGCAGAACCGAGAGAAGATATTCATACAGGTCAGAACGTAAGTGTATACATAAAGGCTCTTATTCCCGACAAAATGAAAGTAAAGCTTATTATTGTTGACACCTGCGAGGACTGCGAACAGTCAAGAAAAATAAAATATTATTACGATTCCGGCAAAATAGAACACTGGTGCTATTCAACAGAAGAATCGAACAAAAAAATAGAAACCGTATTTTCATAACAGAAAGGGACACCATTCGGGTGTCCCTTTTATGTATTTATCAGAATGCAATTGTTTCAGCCATACGGTGAAGTTTTTCATCATAGGGCTTTTTCATGGAAAGTGCTTCCTGAATATCGTAATCAACAAGCTTGTTATCTTTAAGAGCAACAACACGGTTGCCTACACCCTGTTCAAGAAGTTCAACGGCATAGTTACCCATTCTTGTAGCTTCAACTCTGTCTCTGAGAGTCGGATTACCACCTCTCTGAACGTGACCGAGAATAGTAGCACGTGCTTCAATACCTGTCTTTTCCTGTAAAATAGCTGCGATTTCCTGAGAATGACCAATGCCTTCAGCAACAACAACAACGAAATTCTTCTTGCCCTTGGACTGCTTTTCAAGCATAACCTTAGCGATAGTATCGAGGTCGTAAGGAACTTCCTGCGTAATAATATCAGTAGCACCGCAGGCAACACCTGTATTTACGGCAATGTGTCCTGCACCTCTGCCCATTACCTCAACAACTGAAATTCTGTCATGTGACTGTGAAGTATCACGGAGCTTGTCAACGAGTTCCATAGCGGTATTCATAGCGGTATCGAAACCAATAGTATAATCTGTACATGAAATATCGTTGTCAATAGTTCCGGGAATACCTATACAAAGCATACCCTTTGCAGAAAGGTCTGCTGCACCTCTGAATGAACCGTCACCGCCGATAACAACGAGACCCTCAATACCGAGTTCCTCACACTTTGCTCTTGCCTTTGCAACGCCTTCTTCAGTTCTGAATTCAGGACATCTTGCAGTGTAAAGGATAGTACCGCCTCTGTGTATAATATCTGTAACGCTTCTTTCGTCCATTTGGAAAATATCACCTGTAAGAAGTCCGACATAACCTCTGCGTACACCGTAAACTTCCATACCCTTGCTGAGAGCTGTTCTTACAACTGCTCTTACAGCCGCATTCATTCCCGGTGCGTCTCCACCGCTTGTTAATACAGCAATTTTTTTAATCATAAAAATTTTCTCCAATCTGCCGTCGGCATATTTTATAATCTGCAATTCATGCAGTTCAATTCCATACATTCATATTTTACTACTTTGTGGTGAAATTGTCAAGAGTATTTGAAGTATTTTTCACATTTTTTCACTAAATAAGTCCTATCGCCGATGCAGAATAAATTTCTTTCAGTTCGGAATAGCTCCCGCTTCCAATATCAAGACTTATTTTCTGCTTCGGAGAAACCATTTTTTTCATGTCCGTAAGATAGAACACAACAGGAGTACTTCCTGAAAATTTCCTGCAAATATCCATTAATCCATGATTTGACGACAATTCAGATGAACTTATTTTTATACAAAGTTTCATTGCAGAAGTCATATTTGAAAAATTCTTCTCATTCACAACAGAAGTGCATATAACCGATACAATTTCGTCTTTCACAGATATTTTACCGTTCACAAAAATTATACTGTCCTCTTTCAAAGACGAAAAACAGGCTTTATAGAGTTCAGGAAAAACAACTGCGTCAATTTCCCCCGTTTCGTCGGAAAGAGTAAGAAAACACATTTTGTCGCCCTTTTTTGTAACATGGTTTTTTCTGCTCTGTATCAGACATAAAAGTTTTACACTGTCACCGTCTTTTGTTTCTGCACTTGATACAACATTTAATTTTTTAGTTTTAAGAAGTTCCGAAATATATTCATACTCGGAAAGAGGATTGCCACTCAAATATATTCCTGCGGATTCCTTTTCCATTGACAGTAACTTCTTACGGCTGTATTCGGGAACAGACGGAATTTTTATATTCATATCCCGTGTGTCCGTACTATCAAGAAAATTAAGCTGACCATCTATCACACCGTTACTGCCTGAATTTGCCGTATCAATAATCATTTCATAATTTTCAAGCATCTGACGGCGATTCAGTCCGAGACCGTCAAAAGCTCCTGCCATTATCATGCTTTCAAGAGACTTTTTATTAAAATCACGTCCCTCAATACGTTCACAGAAATCCTGCAAACCTGTAAATTTTCCTTTCATCTGTCTTTCAGCTATAATCCTTTCAGCCAAACCGACACCGACGTTTTTCAGTGCAAGAAGTCCGAAATACATTTTTCCGTCACGATATGAAAAACCTTTCATACTCCTGTTTACGTCGGGACGAACTATCTCTATACCGTAAGAGCGGCAAATATTTATATACTCGGCAAGTTTTCCCGTTGATGAGGACATCACGCTTGACATCAGTGCCGACATATATATACCTCTGTAGTGATATTTCAGATATGCCGTCTGATACGACAGACAGGCATAAGCAGTTGCATGGGACTTATTGAAAGCATATGAAGCAAAATTTATAAGTTCGTCAAAAATTTCGTTTGCCGTATCTTCGGAAACACCGTTTTCCTTTGCACCGCTTACAAAACTTTCACGCTCACGGAGCATTACATCATGCTTTTTCTTTGCCATTGCACGACGTACAATATCCGCATGACCGTATGAATATCCCGCAAGTTTACAGCATATTTCCATTACCTGCTCCTGATATATTATACAACCGTATGTTTCTTCAAGAATATCTTTCAGAAGCGGGTGCTTATACTGTACTTTGTCGGGATTATTCTTGTTTTTTATATAAAGAGGTATTGATTTCATAGGTCCGGGACGGTAAAGTGAAAGCATTACTATCAAATCTTCTATACGTTCCGGTTTAAGTTCAGTAAGACACTTAGTAATACCCGCACTCTCAAACTGAAATACTCCTCCCGTATCGCCGTCAGCAAGCATTTTATAAACGTTCTTATCGTCAAGCGGTATACTGTCAATATCAAAATCAGGTATAGTGCGATGAATTTCATTCACGGTATCACGTATTATTGTAAGGTTACGCAGACCGAGAAAGTCCATTTTAAGAAGTCCGAGCGATTCAAGAATATTCATGGTATACTGTGTAACAATTGTACCATCGTTTTTCTGAAGAGGAACAACGTCACTCAAAGGCACAGCGGAAATGACCACACCTGCCGCATGAGTTGAAGAATGTCTCGGCATACCCTCTATTTTCAGTGCAAGGTCAATCAGCCTTTTAACAGAGTTATCCGACACATACATGGAATAAAGTTCAGACGATTCTTTAAGTGCCTCATCAATAGTACTTCCGAAATCAATCTGTTTCGCAACTTTATCACATATCTGATACGGCATACTGAGTACACGTCCCACATCACGCACCGCCGCTTTTGCTTTAAGAGTATCAAATGCTATTATTTCCGATACCTTGTCACTACCATACTTCTGAACAACATAATCCTTTACTTTCTGTCGTCCTTCAATGCAGAAATCAATGTCAAAATCAGGCATACTCACACGTTCGGGATTAAGAAAACGTTCAAAAAGCAGACCGTATTTAATGGGGTCTACACCCGTTATTCCTATGCAATAAGCACACAGACTTCCTGCTCCCGAACCCCTGCCCAGTCCGACGGGGATTTTATTTTCCTTTGCATATCTGATAAAATCCCATACTATAAGAAAATAATCGGTATATCCCATTTTTATGATTACAGAAAGTTCATATTCCATTCTTTCCGTTACGCTGACAGGTGGATTCAGACCGTACTTCTCATACATACCTCTGAAACAAAGTTCACGGAAATATGTTTCATTGTCAGTCACGCCAACAGCCGTAAACTTCGGAAGTTTTATATTTCCGAATTCAAATGAAACATTACATCGTTCTGCAATAAGGGTGGTATTTGTCACAGCCTCCTCATGTCCCCTGAAAAGCCGAGACATTTCGTCTGCCGACTTTAAATAAAATTCTTCTGTCTCAAAACTCATTCCGTTAGGTTCACCAAGAATTTTATTTGTCTGTATACAAAGAAGAACGTTCTGCATTTCAGAATCATTACGGCTTATATAGTGACAGTCATTTGTGGCAACAAGTGGTATACCTGTCTCTGCTGAAAGCCTGTAAAGAGAGGGAAGTATTTTCAGCTCGTCACGTATACCGTGATTCTGTACTTCTATGAAATAATTTCCCTCTCCGAAAATATCACGGTATTCAAGAACCTTTGCCTTTGCACCTTCATAGTTGCCGTTTACAAGCAGTCTCGGTACTTCACCCGCAAGGCACGCAGAAAGGCATATAAGTCCCGAATGATATTTCTCAAGAAGTTCGGTGTCAACTCTCGGACGGTTATAAAATCCCTCTATACTCGCAGCAGACACAAGCTTTACAAGATTTCTGTAACCTTCGTTGTTCTCACAAAGCAATATCAGATGAAAGGGTGACAAATCTATTCTTCCATCCTTATCATGACGGCTTCTCGGCGCAACGTAAACTTCACAGCCGATAATTGCCTTTATTCCGTTTTTTTTCGCCTCGTTCCAAAACTCAACTGCACCATACATATTACCGTGGTCTGTTATCGCAACGGCGGTCTGTCCAAGTTCCTTTACCCTCTCAAAAAGTTTCTTTATACGGCACGCTCCGTCAAGCAGACTGTACTCCGTATGAACATGAAGATTAACAAATTCATCATTTTTCATTTTGATTTCCCCTGTTCCTTATATCTTCCGCAATTCTTGCAATCCTCTTAAAACGGTGGTTAACTCCCGAACGGCTTATAGACAAAATTTCCCCTATTTCTTTCAGGCTCATATCCATATTGTCAAGACGTATTTCGGCAACTTCACGCAGTTCGTCCGACAGACTTTCAAGACCGTCTGCCGATTCAATAAGACGTATATCTTCAGTCTGTTTCATAGCGGCATTCACAACCTTGTCTATATTGGCGGAATCACAGTTTGCAAGCCTGTTTGCCTTGTTGCGAACGTCCTTATAAATCTTTACATTCATTATTTCAAGAGTGCAGTTCTGAGCTCCTATGAATGTCAGCGTATCTTCAATTGATTCGCTGTCCTTTATATAAACAATATACTGTCCACGACGAACCGCCGTTTTTGCATTCACTCCTATATCACCCAAAAGTACAATAAGTTCTTCCGCAAGAACTTCTGTCGGTACAGCAAACTCAAGATGATACTCTTTTGAAGGGTCGTTTACACTTCCGCATGAAAGAAAAATCCCTGCCGTAAATACTCCGATACTGTTCGTCACAATAATTTCTGAATTGATGGTCCTCACAGAATTTATGAATTTATATGTCCTGTAAACTTCGCCTATAAGATTTTCGTCATGAATATCATAACTATAAAGAACACTGCCGTCCTTTCGTGCGTTTTCATGACATTCTATACTCACTTTAAAGACGTTTTTAAAGAGTTTTCCGAAAACTTCAGACGAAACAACACTCTCACTCTGAAAACATATATGCTTTGGGGTAAGTGTACGACAAAAAAGCAACATTCCGTAAAGACACGCAAAACGTTTGTCATTATCGCATATTGCAGAACATATTTCACTTCTTACATCATTTGAGAAAGACATTAAAAAAATCAGTCCTTTCCGAAAATTGTCCGCACACGCCTGAAAAAAATTCAGGCACATACGGACAAGAAATTAAATTTTTTTATCTTTTGTTATGTCACGGTGATATTTCTGAACCTTGTAATTATTTTCTTTAAGATGACGTGACATAAGTTCAGCAAACGTAATTGAACGATGTTTACCGCCCGTACAGCCAAAAGCTATAACAAGCTGACTTTTTCCCTCATGTACATAAAGCGGAATAAGATAGTCAATAAGGTCTGTAAGCTTTCTGAAAAGTTCCTGAGACTGTTCAAAACTCATAACATAGTCCCTTACACATTCGTCACAGCCTGTATGATTACGCAGTTCTTCAATATAATAGGGATTCGGCAGACATCTTACATCAAAGATAAGGTCTGATTCCGTAGATACTCCGTACTTGAAACCAAATGACATCACTTTTATAGTAAGTGAATCTGAACTGCGGTTAAGGAAAAGTTCCTTTATCTGCTCCTTTAGCTGTCCCGAAGAAAGTTCAGACGTTTCAATATAATAATCACAAATCTCCCTCAACTGCGATAACTGCATACGTTCGTATTTTATAGCCTTGTGAAGATTTCCGCTGAATTTGTCGTCAAGAGGGTGACGGCGACGTGTCTCCTTGTAACGTTTTATAATTACTTCGTCGCTTGCCTCAATAAAAATAACTTTCACTTCAAGTTCTTCATCACTTTTAAGATACTGCCATGAACGGAAAATTTCCGCAAACATATCTCCCGTCCTTATGTCAACAGCAACGGCAATTTTATTTATTCCGCTGTCTGTTTTACGGCATATATCAACAAAGCGTGAAATAAGCTTAGGAGGAATATTGTCAATACAATAATAGCCTATGTCCTCCATAACGTCCATGACGCAGGACTTACCTGAGCCTGACATTCCTGTAATAATTAACAGCTGCATAAAATACCTCCCCTGATTATAGGAATTTCAATATCGGAAAATAATTTACTTCAATATTATCGGTTCAAGTTCAAGAACAAAACCCGTTTTTTCCTTTACGGTTTTCTGTACCATGCCACAAAGTTCAAGTACGTCCGCACAGGTTGCATAGCCCTTGTTTATCACAAAACCGCTATGCTTTTCACTTACTTCCGCACCACCGCATGAAAGTCCTTTAAGACCGCACTGCTCAATAAGAAGTGAAGCATAACTACCCTCAGGTCTCTTGAAAGTACTTCCCGCACTGGGATATTCAAGAGGCTGTTTTGAACTTCTTTTAGCCATACAGTCATTCATTGCCGCTTTTATACTGTCGGCATTTCCTGCTGAAAGTTCCATTGTAACGGACGTAATTACACGGGGTGTTCCTGAAAAAAAGCTGTGTCTGTATGAAAGTTCCATATCTTCACGACTTATAAAACGCTTTTCACAGTTTTCGTCTATATACTCCGCAGAAACAACTATGTCAGCCATTTCGCTTCCGTATGCTCCCGCATTCATGTACAAAGCACCGCCGACTGTTCCCGGAATACCAAAAAGGTTCTCCATACCTGTAAGTGACGACTGTTGTGCATGAACACACGCAGAAGCAAGCAAAGCTCCTGCATCGCATTTTATTGTATTTCCGTTTACTTCAATTTTGGCAAAGTCACTTCCGAAAAGCAGAATAACACCGTCAAAACCCTCGTCGGAAACAATAACGTTGCTTCCTCTGCCGAGAATAAAATATCTTATATCGTTTTCTTTGAGATAACGGAGTATCTCAACAACCGAATCCGCAGAGTTGACGCTTATCAACGCACGGCACACACCACCGAAACGAAAAGTGACATATTCGCCAAGAGAACACTCCGCAGTTATACGACAACCGAGTTTGTCGCAAAGATTAGTAAGTTCATTTATATTTACCATAGTTTCCCCCTGAAACTTAATTGATTAAAATGTTTCATAGTCACGGACAACTTCTTTAGCATCTGACTCCATACCGAGCCTGTGAAGAAGTTCAGCAGCCGCATTATAGCCCATTTTCTTCTGTCTGTTGTTCATTGCGGCAACTTCAAGAATAACCGCAAGATTACGTCCCGGCTTTACAGGAATTGTAAGCGATGGTACTTTAACACCGAGAAGTGAAACATATTCCGTATCAACGCCCATTCTGTCATAAAGCTTTTCAGAGTTCCACTGTTCAAGTTCTACAACAAGGTCAAGCTTTTCGGTCATCTTTACCGCACCGATACCAAAAAGACGACGTGCGTTAATAATTCCTATGCCCCTTAATTCGAGGAAATGACGGATATTATCGGGTGAACTTCCGACAAGACTTATATTTGAAACCTTTCTTATTTCAACAGCGTCGTCGGCAACAAGTCTGTGTCCACGCTTTACAAGTTCAATAGCAGTTTCACTCTTTCCTACACCACTTTCACCTGTAATGAATACACCTTCACCGTATATTTCAATAAGTACACCATGACGTGTAATTCTCGGTGCAAGAGTGAGATTAAGGAAAGCGATAAGTCCCGACATGAAATTTGAAGTACTTTCCTTGCTCCTTAACAACGGGACTTCATATTCCTTTGCAAGTTCAAGCATTTCCGCAAAATACGGCAGTTCCCTTGTTATGATAAGAGCAGGGATTCGCTGTGCAAAAAGAAGCTGAAGTCTTTCACGTCTTGTTTTTTCGTCGATTGTTGACAAATAGGCAAACTCCATTTTTCCGATAATCTGGATTCTTTCAGGATTAAAATACTCATAGAATCCCATTAACTGAAGTCCGGGTCTGTTTACGTCATTTTCGTCAATCATGACATCTTTTGCGTCCTTGTGTATATAGATTATTTCAAGTTTAAATTCGTCTATCACTTTCTGAAGTGATACCTTAAAGTTTTCAGCCATTTTATTCTCCATTTCTCCGAAAAAGTTCGGATTTATTTTTTATCCAAGTATAAAAGAGGTATAACCTTTTTCAGCTATATCGTCCTTTGCCTTTAAAACATCAGATGTATTGTTTGAACCGCCTGATATACGCACAGTAACATTGAAATCAGAAAGTTCGTCTTCTGAAAGTTCAAGCATTTTCAGAACGTTTTCCGACACACTTCCGTTAAATTCATATACCGTACTACCTGTATCAACTCCCCTGCTGATTTCGTCAAGATTTATATTCATAACTATAGTATCGGCATCAAGAAACAACGGTTTCAGAATCTCCGCTTTTCCGCTTATAACGTCGGAAGCGGAAACTTCAATCAGCATATCAGAATTATCATCAGTTATTGTTTTATAAAGAACGTTTGCGGTATCAGTAAGATATGTATATCTTCCATCACTTTCAAGACGTGTGTCATTGAGTTCTTCAATATCCCTGTCACTGAACTGCGGAAAGGACAAATCAGAACAGATTATTTTTTCAAATCCCGCTTCTGAAATTTCATCTGCAATAAACGTCAGATAATCCGTATAATCAGAAGAAAAGGGTGATGCCCATAAACATGAATTACTGTCCTGCCATACGGAAAGAGTTTCCGTAATCATGTAACTGTACTGGGGATATATTTTCGGAATTGTACTGTCTGCAAAAACACTGATATGTGCAGACGGTTTATACCCCTCTTTCTTTATGGTACGTGTTATTTCCTGCAATGTAATTTCAGGCTGGACAATATCAGAATCAGTGATTTGCTGTGAAGAAGATTTATATGTAAGCTTTCCGCTTTTCAGTTTCAGAGGAACTTCAATATATTCAATCCCCTGCTCCTGCGGTATTCGTCCGACTGCCATTTTTATTGATTCCGTACTGGACATATCGTACTCACTGAGGAAAAATGCCTTGTATGTTTCGTGTTTACTTTCGGGAACCGATAACATTTCGTTGTTTTCCGTATGTATTTCGGAAAATGTTTCTTCCTCCGACGATTCGGTTTCGGATTCCTGCGGTTCTTCGTCGCCCTGTTTCCTTGTATAGTTAATCCACGGACCTGCAACGCTGTATCCTAAAAAACCAATTCCGCCGATAAGAAGAATGGAAAGAAGTGCGGAGAAAAATTTTCCCACGGGACTTTTTCCGTAATAGTTTTTTTCTTTTGTCTTATAAATTTTCCTTCCCTTGTTCTTTATCTTCATCTGATTCTCTCCTAACAGAAATCCATTTTATTTATCTTTTCATTATACATCAGACCTGAGTTTATTTGCAGTCTCTTTCATATCTTCAGCCTTAAAGAGATAACTTCCCGAAACAAGCACGTTTGCACCCGCTTTTTTTACTGTTTCAGATGTAACGTCATTTATACCGCCGTCAACCTCAATGTCAACATCATAACCGTTTTCGTCTGCATATTTACGGATTTTACTTATTTTATCACTCATATCCATGAATTTCTGTCCGCTGAATCCCGGTTCTACAGTCATTACAAGAACCATATCAAGATAAGGCATATACTCATAAACCGCTTTGGCAGGAGTAGCAGGTTTTATTGCAAGTGCAGTCTTTGCACCGCTTTCTCTTATGGCGTTGATTGTTTCCATTGTATCGCTTTCACTTTCAATATGGAAAGAAATAATATCCGCACCGTTTTCAGCAAAACGTTTAACATATTTCAAAGGGTCTGTAATCATAAGATGTACATCAAGAACAATATCCGTTTCCCTGTTCATTCTTTCAAGGACAGGCAGACCAAATGTTATATTATTAACAAATATACCGTCCATAACATCAAAATGTAACATATCAATTCCGTTTTTTTCAAGCTTCTTAATCTCGTCACCAAAACTGAGCATATCCGCACTTAATACAGAGGCCGACACATAATTCTTCATTTTTTATACACTTCTTTCTTTTTTATAACATATCGCTGAAAGGTCAATCCTGAACCTGTTGTTATTATCCGAATTATTCATTATCCTTTTTTAATTATATAATATTTATCGTCTGTCGTCAATATGCCTGAATTGTTTTTTTCTTTTATCTAAATAAAAAAATAATTTTTCTGAAATTTTTTCGCAAAACCTCTTTACAATCGGAAATTTTTATGTTATAATAATCTCACCGTGTACTCAGACAAGGGCTTGTCCTCAATTTCACCCTTGTCTTAGTCAACGGAATATTTTTAATTAAGAGGTGCTTTCAATGTTACTGAAAGAAGAAAAAACAGCCGTTATTGAGGCTAACAGAACACACGAAACCGATACAGGTTCACCAGAAGTTCAGATTGCTATTCTCACAAAGAGAATCAACGACCTTACAGGTCACCTCAAGACTCACAAGAATGACCACCACTCAAGAAGAGGTCTCTTAAAGATGGTTGGTCACAGACGTAATCTCCTCGCTTATCTCAAGAAGAAGGACATTACAAGATACCGTGCTATCATCGAAAAGCTCGGACTTCGTAAGTAATTTCGTATTTAAGGCAGACGGGTTTTTCATGCCCCTCTGCCTTTACGTCTTTATCAGTAAACGGCTTTTAGCATTAAACTGTGGTACAACGGACTTTTTCGTGTGTCAGAGTTTATTGCTAAAGCCGCTGAAAAACAAACTTTTTATGGAGGCATTTTATGTTTGAAAATTACAGAACGTTTGAAACTACCTATGCAGGCAGACCACTTGTCGTAGAAACAGGTAAGACCTGTGGTCTCGCAAACGGTTCTTGCTGGGTAAGATACGGTGAAACAGTTGTTATGGCTAACGTTACCGCAAGTGCAAAGCCACGTGAGGGAATTGACTTTTTTCCGCTTTCCGTTGATTATGAGGAAAGACTTTATTCAGTAGGAAAAATTCCGGGTTCTTTCACAAAGAGAGAAGGTAAGCCATCAGAAAAGGCTATACTCACTTCAAGATGCGTTGACAGACCTATCAGACCGCTTTTCCCCAAGGACATGAGAAACGACGTTTCAGTTGTTATGACAGTTCTTGCTGTAGAACCCGACAATTCCCCCGAAATTGCCGGAATGATTGCTACTTCAATAGCTATTTCAATTTCTGATATTCCGTGGAACGGTCCTATTGCAGGCATAAATGTCGGACTTGTTGACGGTGAAATTGTTCTTAACCCTACACTCGAACAGCGTGCAAAAACAGACCTCACACTTACAGTTGCGGGAACTGCTGAAAAAATCGTCATGATTGAAGCAGGTGCAAACGAAGTTCCCGAAGATACCATGCTTGAAGCTATCCTCAAAGGTCACGAGGAAATCAAGAAAATGGTTGCTTTCATCAGCGATATAAAAAATCAGATTGGTAAACAGAAATTTACTTTTGAATCTCAGGAAGTTGACCACGATATGTTTGAGGCTATTGAAGAATTTGCTTCCGAACGTGTTAAAGTTGCTCTTGATACAGACGACAAGACAGTACGTGATGAGAGACTTGCTCCTATAGTTGACGATATTCATGCAAAGTTTGATGAAGTTTATCCTGAACAGACTGCAATGATTGATGAGTGTATCTATAAGTTGCAGAAGAAAATCGTCCGTGAATGGCTATACAACGGTAAACGTGTTGACGGCAGAGGCATTGACGAAATTCGTCCGCTTGCTGCTGAAGTCGGACTCCTTCCGAGAGTTCACGGTTCGGGACTCTTCACAAGAGGTCAGACGCAGGTGCTTACTATTGCAACCCTCGGTCCTGTAAGCGATTCACAGAAAATTGACGGTCTTGACGAAGAAGAATCAAAAAGATATATGCATCAGTATAACTTCCCGTCTTACTCGGTAGGCGAAACAAAGCCGAGCAGAGGTCCGGGACGACGTGAAATCGGTCATGGTGCATTGGCTGAAAGAGCTTTAGCACCTGTAATCCCCTCCGTTGAGGAATTCCCGTACGCTTTCAGACTTGTTTCGGAAGTTCTTTCTTCAAACGGTTCTACCTCACAGGGTTCTATCTGTGGTTCTACTCTCGCACTCATGGACGCAGGTGTTCCGATTAAAGCACCCGTTGCAGGTATTTCATGCGGTCTTATTACTCTCCCCGACAGCGACAACTTCATGACAATGGTTGATATTCAGGGTCTTGAAGATTTCTTTGGCGATATGGACTTCAAAGTTGGCGGTACTCATAAGGGTATCACTGCTATTCAGGTGGATATAAAAGTTGACGGCCTTACTCCTGCTATCATAAAAGAAGCTTTTGAAAAGACAAGAAAAGCACGTCTTTACATTCTTGACGAAATCATGTTAAAGGCTATTCCCGAATCAAGACCTACTGTAAACAAATATGCACCAAAAATGCTTCAGACTAAAATTCCTGTAGACAAAATCCGTGAAGTTATCGGACAGGGCGGTAAGGTTATACAGAAGATTTCCGCAGACTGTGAAGTTAAAATCGATATCAGCGACGACGGAAATGTATTTATCAGCGGTATCGACGGCGATAAGACAAACAAGGCACTTCAGATTGTTCATACAATCGCAAACGACCCCGAAGTTGGTGCAATTTATAAGGGTAAAGTCGTAAGAATTATGGACTTTGGTGCATTCGTTGAAATTGCTCCGGGAAAAGACGGTCTTGTTCATATCTCAAAGCTTGACAAACAGAGAGTAGAAAAGGTTGAGGATATTGTTTCAGTCGGTGACGAAATCGTTGTAAAAGTTCTTGAAATCGACAGACAGGGCAGAATCAATCTCTCACGCAAAGACGCTCTTGCTGAAATCGAAGCAAAGAAAAACAAGTAATATATTAAAAAGCCACCATTACGGTGGCTTTTTTTGAAAGGGTGATTTATTATGACGGACAAAATAATTCTCATTCTCCTCAACCTTTTCATGATAATATATATTCATATATGCTGTGTTTCAAAAAAATATCCGAACGACAACTATTTCACTGTTCCGAAATTCCTGTATTTTATGATTCATCCTCATATGCACAGTGGTTTTGACTTTTCAGACAACCACCATATTACTCTATATGAACTTCTTTGTTTTATTTTTATAATCGTTCCGAATAATATAGCTTGTGTAGTCGGAATTGTCCTTATCATATGTGACAGTCCGCTTCATACCGTTTTAATCAAAGCCGCCATGACATATATTATTCCCGCAACTTTAACCGCACGTATTCTGAAAGAAATCATAAACGAACTAAAGGGAAGCCGTTGACTTCCCTTTTTTATTCAGTGATAATTGTGTTTCTGCTGTAAAACCATATCTTTGACTTTCATTAACGATGTAGTTGTGTTACGTTCGTTTTCGGAAAGTTTCATTGTAATATACTTAATGGTTTCTTCATAGTCGGGAATCATGATATGTTCAAGAGCGTTTACACGGCGACGTGTTTTCTCAATTTCGTCTGCCATAAGCTGACACGCCTTTTCAACTTCCGCAAGCCGTATCATTTTCGGGAAAACCTCACTCAACGCACTTACAGCACCGTCAAGGTCTGTTGAGGTAAAAGCCGTACCGTATGAATAAATATCACTTGTATCACTCGTCTTGTACTTTGTTCTGAACTCGGGAATATATACACTCATTACGTTCTTTTCACTGACTTCCAGTTCAACTTCCTGTTTCGGAATCATGAGTGCGGTTTCAAGTACTTCCCTCTGCATCACAGACCCTGCAACAGCCATATATTTATCAGCTTCAGCAATAGCCGTCTCAACTTCCGAACGCAACTGACGGTTTTCCTTTATTAAAATCATAAACTGTCTCATAAGTTCATCACGTTTGTCTTTCAAAAGCTTATGTCCGCGACGTGCAGATTCAAGCTTCTTTTTCAGCTTGCTGAGTTCCATTCTTGTGGGATTCACGTTAAGTCTTGCCAAAACGGTTCACCTCATGTATCGTAATATTTATTAAGATATTCTTCCCTGATTCGACGCAGTTCACTTCTTGGCAGAAGCTTAAGAAGTTCCCAGCCGACCGCAAGTGTATCTTCAATAGTTCTGTCATTGTCGAATCCCTGTGAAACGTATCTTTTTTCAAACTCGTCAGCGAATTTTGCATAAATAAGGTCTGTCGGGGTAAGTGCAGCCTCACCGAGTACTACCATAAGTTCCTTAGCGTCCTTACCTCTTGCATAAGCGGAAAAAAGCTGATTCATGGTATCGGAATGGTCTGCACGGGTTTTTCCCTCACCTATTCCCTTGTCTTTAAGACGTGAAAGCGACGGAAGAACGTCAACAGGCGGATTAATGCCTTTTCTGTAGAGTTCACGTGAAAGAATAATCTGACCTTCGGTAATATAGCCTGTAAGGTCGGGAATGGGGTGAGTTTTGTCGTCTTCAGGCATTGTAAGAATCGGTATCATTGTAATACTTCCGTCCTTGTCAGCCTGTCTGCCTGCACGTTCATAAATGGTCGCAAGGTCTGTGTACATATATCCCGGATAACCACGTCTTCCGGGTACTTCCTTACGTGCTGCCGAAACTTCACGGAGAGCGTCGGCATAGTTTGTAATATCGGTTAAAATAACAAGTACGTGCATACCCTTTTCAAAAGCAAGATATTCTGCCGCTGTGAGAGCCATTTTCGGAGTGGCGATTCTTTCAATTGCCGAGTCGTTTGCAAGGTTGACAAAAAGCACTGTCCTATCCAAAGCACCCGTACTTCTGAAACTGTTAACAAAGTATTCCGATTCCTCAAAAGTAATTCCCATAGCCGCAAAAACTACCGCAAACTGTTCATCTGTTCCACGCACTTTAGCCTGACGTGCAATCTGTGCGGCAAGCTGTGCGTGCGGAAGTCCGCTTGCCGAAAAAATAGGAAGCTTCTGACCTCTTACAAGCGTATTCAGACCGTCAATAGCAGAAACACCCGTCTGAATAAATTCCTGCGGATAACGGCGTGCAACGGGATTCATGGGCAAACCGTTAACGTCCATACGCATTTCAGGAATAATTTCAGGACCGTCGTCAATCGGTCTGCCGAGACCGTCAAAAACCCTTCCCAACATATCCTCGGAAACACCAAGTTCCATCTGATGACCCGAAAATACAACACTGCTATCGTGAAGATTTATTCCTGCCGCATTTTCAAAAAGCTGTACAAGTGCATTTGTGCCGTCAACTTCAAGTACACGACAACGTCTTTTTTCACCGTTTTTAAGCCTTATTTCAGCAAGTTCACCATATGTCGCACCCTCAACGTCCTTTACAAGCAACAAAGGACCTGCGGCTTCTTCAATTGTTCTGTATTCTCTTGGCATCAGTTTTCCTCCCTGCTAAGCAGTTGATTGAGTTCGGATTCAGTTTCAACGGAAATTCTTTCAAATTCCTCATCTGTTTTTTCTTCGGGAACATATTTGAAACGTCCGATTTTTTCACGGACTGCAAGTCCCGAAACCTCCTCAATATCCGCACCCTTTGCGACTGCTTCAATTGCCTTGTCATTAAAGTTCAGTATAAGTTTCATCATGTAAAGCTGTTTTTTAAGACTTGTGTAAGTGTCTACCTCATGGAAAGCAAGCTGATGTAAAAAGTCCTCACGGATTGAGCGTGCCGTTTCCATTTTAAGACGGTCGTTAGCTGAAAGTGCGTCCATACCGATAAGCTTTACAATTTCTTTAAGTTCAGCTTCATCATGGAGAATTTCCATAAATCTTGCTCTTAATTTTGTCCAGTCTGCCGAAACGTTATTATTATACCAGTCAGCAAGTGAATCCACATAAAGCGAATAACTGGTAAGCCAGTTTATAGCAGGAAAATGTCTCTGATAGGCAAGATTTGCGTCAAGTCCCCAGAAAACCTTTACAATTCTGAGAGTAGCCTGTGAAACAGGTTCTGAAATATCACCACCCGGAGGAGATACCGCACCGATTACAGATAATGCTCCCTCTCTGCCCTCTGTACCGTTTGAGATAACACGTCCTGCACGTTCATAGAACTGTGCGAGACGGCTACCGAGATAAGCAGGATAACCCTCGTCACCGGGCATTTCTTCAAGTCGTCCCGACATTTCACGGAGAGCTTCCGCCCAACGTGAAGTAGAGTCTGCCATGAGTGCGACGGAATAACCCATATCACGATAATACTCCGCAATTGTAATGCCCGTATAAACAGACGCTTCACGTGCGGCTACAGGCATATCAGACGTATTTGCAATAAGCACTGTTCTTTCCATAAGCGATTTATTTGTATGGGGGTCAATAAGTTCGGGGAACTCATTGAGAACGTCCGTCATTTCGTTGCCACGTTCGCCACAGCCTATATATACGATAATATCAGCGGCTGCCCACTTCGCAAGCTGGTGCTGTGTAACCGTCTTACCACTTCCGAAAGGTCCGGGAATTGCAGCGACACCACCCTTTGCTATCGGGAAAAGACAGTCAACAACTCTTTGTCCCGTAACCAAAGGCATATCAGGTGACAACTTTTTTCTGTAAGGTCTGCCACGTCTTACCGCCCACTTCTGAAACATGGATAATTCACGTTCGCCCTTGTCAGTTTCAAGTATACAAACAGTATCATCTACATGAAATTCTCCTGCGGAAATTTTTTTAACAACACCCTCAACGCCGTTCGGTACGAGGATTTTGTGGAGAACTATATCGGTTTCAGGAACTGTTCCGATTATGTCACCACCTGTAACCTTGTCGCCCTCTTTTACAGACGGCGTAAACTTCCACACCTTTTCTCTTTTAAGCGACGGCACTTCAACGCCTCTTTTAAGACTATTTCCGCAAACTTTTCTTATATCGTCAAGAGGTCGCTGTATACCGTCAAAAATACTTCCGATAAGTCCCGGACCGAGTTCAACACTCATGGGTTCACCCGTTGAAACAACTTTTTCACCCGTTCCGAGTCCTGCGGTTTCTTCATAAACCTGTATTGAAGCACGGTCACCATGCATTTCTATAATTTCGCCGATAAGTTTCTGTTCGCTTACACGCACAACATCAAACATATTAGCGTCTCTCATACCCTCTGCAACTACGAGTGGTCCTGAGATTTTTACAACTGTTCCTGTACTGCTCATTTTTATAAATCGCCTCAATTCTTCAGTATATCAGAACCTACAGCCTTTTCAACCGCTTCATGTACGGCTCTCATTCCGTCGCCCGTATTTCCCTTTATAGCAGGAATAAGGACAATTGACGGCAAACGGCTGTTACGGTATTTGTTTATTGTATCACTCACCAATGCCGCAGCAGGTTCAGTAATATAAATTACTGCAAAATCGTTTGCCGCAAGCCTTGTTATAAGTTTTGAAATTTTCTGCGGTTCGGTTTCACGGAAAACAGAAAGACCGAGTGCCGCAAAACCCGAAACGCTCGCACTGTCTCCGATTACTGCAACTTTATACATATAATTTTCTCAACCTTTCCGTAATTGTCTCAATATCTGCTCCGCTTTCCCGACAAACCGAAATTATACGCAGATTCCTGATTTCAGCTTCCTTTGCAATATAGTAAGCTATAAGCGGTTCAACACCGAAAGCCTGCATACGTGCTGTTTCGGCAAGTTCCGTAATCATATCATCACAGTATTTTTCAAACTGTGCAGGACTTTCTTTCAAAAGCTGTGCCATTTCACCGTACTGCGTATGTTCAAGAAAACTGATTACACTGTCTGTACCGCCGAGTGAAGCTCTTATGAGTGACTCCTTGTCAAGTACCGTACTTCCACATAAAGCAGTTTCAAGAAACGCTCTTGACTTTTCCATTTTACTGCAACGGTAAGCCGTTTTCATATCAGCACATACTGTTATGAGTTCCGCATATTTCTGCATGAAATCTCCGCCGAAATCCTCTGCACTTTTCTGCATTGCCCTTAGTGCCGACGAATCAATAAGAGAATCAGAAAGCTGACCGTCAAGGGTTTTAGTAAGAAGTTCATAGGCTTCGGAAGCAGTTTCACGCATATAATCAGGTAAAATATCACTGTCCTTTGTCCTGAACGCCTCTTTAAGTACATCAATACCGATGTTCGAAGGTTCAATAATATAATTTTCAGGTTCTCTGCCTGAAATCATGGCTTTCAGTACAGCTTTCAGATTATGAAAATCATTCCTGTAAAGAAGAATTTCAAGCTCACGGCTGTCGGGTGCATAGCTTTTCAGCATTTCCCACACATCAGAAAGAGTTTTGTTTTCGGTTTCCTTTGCCGAAACAAGTGATTCAAATTCTGCATTTGTCCGTGCATTGATGAGCTGTTCCATGTCGCTCTGAGTAAGCAGTAAACTTTCCATTGCCTTTACTGCTGAAACCGCACTTGCATATTCTGCTCTGCCCATTCAATCACCTGCCTGAAAAAAGTTCTTTTGCGAGAGTATCACGGATACCGTCTTTTTCTGATTCAATAATTGCCCTGAAACTGCAATTTTCAGAAATAAGACCATATTCCAATATAAAACCATCATTTATTTCTGCTGTCCTGTCTAAAACTGTAACTGTTCCGCCGACTTCTGACGCAATAGCCGTGAGTTTTTCCGAAAAGTCAGACGGAAGTCTTTTAAGGTCATTTTCACCGAAATAAATAATTCCGTTTCCCTTATGAAGTTTACGTTTTGCAATTTTCAGAATCATTTCAAAATAATCACTTTCCGGAAGTCCGTCAAGTTTTTCAATAATATTTTCAATTGCAGAATTTATAATTTCAACCCTGCATTTCAGAATTTTTCTTTTCATTTCCGCATCTGCTGAATTACAGGCATTTTTATAGTCTGTTTCAGCCTTTGCGGAAGCTTTTTTCATGTAATCATTATAAGCCTTTGCGGCCTTTGCGTCGCCCTCTGATTCTATACCTCTGGCTTTTTCCTCTGCCATACGTATAATATTATTTTCCGTCTGTTTCTGCTGTTGATTAATTATATTCAGAATTTCGTCAAGTCCCGACATTTCTGCCCCTCCTTGCTTTGTTTATATAGCGATATTGTAAATAAGAAGAATCGAAACAAGAAGTGCGAGAATTGCGTATGTTTCAACCATAGCCGCCATAATAATACCCTTGCCGTTGTGTTCGGGTTTCTTTGCTGTAATTCCTACACCTGCAGCTGCCGCACGTCCCTGAGCGATACCTGAGAAAAGTCCTACTATTGCAATAGGAAGTGCCGCACCGAGAAACATAAGTCCCTGAGCCGTAGTGAGTTCAGCAGGATTTCCTCCGATAATTCCGATTCTGCTGAGCATAAGGATAGCGGTAAGAAGTCCGTAAAGACCCTGAGTACCCGGAAGAAGCTGTAAAATAAGCACCTTGCTGAATTTGTTCGGGTCAACCGAAACTACTCCTGCGGCTGCCTCGCCTACAAGTCCAACGCCCTTTGCAGAGCCTATTCCTGCGAAAAGTGAAGCACAAGCTGCTCCTAAAATTGCCAGTGCGATTCCCATACTATTCATTATAATTTTCCTCCTTGAGTCTGATATACTGAGTGTTTACTTTAAGCGGACTGAACTCACGTCCACCGCCTGTGTAGAATTTTCCGAACAGTTCAACAAACTGTAATCTGTCCGTATGAACGTAAGCACCCAAAAGATTTATTGCAAGATTTGCTGTGTGACCGACTATGAAAACAACCACAAGCAGTATTGTCTTGACTACCATATTTTCAGGCATTGTGCCTATAAGATTTATAACGCTTGCTATACTTCCCGTTGCAAGACCGAGAGCAAGCAGACGTGAATATGAAAGAATGTCACTAAGATAACCTGTTGCTGTATTATAGAGTGCATAAAGTCCGCCGAAAAACTTTCCGAAAACAGACTTTGAACTTCTGCCCGAAGTGAGAACGATAAGCACAACTCCTGCTATCATGAGATAAGTTCCGATAGTTTTCAGTATTGACGGAACATCTGTCAATATTCCTGCGGCAAGGGGTGCAACACCTAAAATCGTCATATAAACGGGAACGGTATCAAGTACGGCATCAAGTTTTCTGCCGTCGTCCCACGCCATTTTGAACGATACACCAACACCGAGAAAAAGATGAAGTATTCCGAGAGCGAACGAATAAAGAAGAAGTTTTATCGGGTCGTCAAGAGGCTGAAACCATAGTGCGATACTTCCGATTTCCTTTCCGAAATACTCACGTCCGACCACCTGAACTATATCGCCGAACCAGCTTCCGAACAATGCTCCCCATATAAGTGTTGATACACCGCAGTTACGGAACATTGTCATAGTTTTTTTCATACTTGTATCAAGCCTGAATTTTTTCAGGACTATCGTTGTACCGATTAACATCAGCAGACCGTAACCCGCATCTGAAAGCATCATGCCGAAAAACAGGTAATAGAAAAACGACATTACGGGAGTAGGGTCAACGTCTGATTTTGACGGCATTGAATACATCTTTGTAATACTCTCAACAGGAGCAGAAAAACGGCTGTTTTCAAGTAAAACAGGAACATCATCATCTTCTGTCGGGTCTGTGAAAGTTATTGATGCGGTGTAATTTTTTTCAATTTCTTTCTGTAAAGAACCCGCATATTTTTCAGGAATATAACCTTTCAGTACAAATGTACTTTCTGTAAAGCCGAGTGAACTCAAAACACTGTATTTATCCTTACGCATTTGCAGATAATCAACGGCAAATTTGAGTTTTTCACGGTGTTCTGCAAATTCTGCAATGTGCTTTTCAAGTTCTTTATAACGTCCTGCAAGAACTTCACACTCATTTTTACATCGTTCAATGATATTCTTTGGTATTTCATTTTCTGTTTCCGATAACGGAACAAATGAATTTTTACGCAGAAAATCATCTGTTTCGTCTGCCGTTTCCTTACTGCAAAGAATAAATAAATTTGTCTGTTCCTTTGAATCCGAAATTATCTCTTTATAACTGCTGTCAGGCATATTTTCAAGAGAAATTCCCGAAGGCAAAGAACCGATAAAAGCCGTTGTAGTTGCCGTTCCTCTGAAATTCATAGGCACATCAAGATTTACCCACTGTTTCAGAATATCACACTTTATATTCATCTGTGATATACTTTTTTCGGCTTCCGAAATCTCATTACTGCTTCTGATAATTTCGTTTGCAACTGTCATAATTTTTTCAAACTGTACTGCACCTCTTCCGAAATCGTGCTTTTCAACTTCGGTTTTTCCACCGAACATATCAGTAACAGCGACTTTTTCGGGAGCATACCTGTCAAGTATACTCAACGCATTTGAAACAGTACTGCGGAATTTTTCAAACTCTCCAACCACTGTGGTAACATTTGTGCCGTCAAGTTCTTCGTCATCATTTCGGGAAATTTCAACAACACCCCGTCGCTGAAGCAGTTCAATAATTTTCTTGCTGTCTGTCAGAAGTGCAATCAGTTCAATTTTTTTCATTCTGAGTTTCGCCAATTCACATCACTCTCCTTATAAGCAACTTTTTCAGAAAAACTCTCCAATCACCGCATTGACCGCATTATTCATGTTTTTTTCAGCCTGCGTTCTGATATTTTTAATCTTTTCAAGACAGTCTTTTTCAGCTTGTTGAGTATGAATATCAGACTTTTTTCTGTATTCCTCACGGATTTTTTCAGATTCCACTGCTGCTGCACTTATTTTTTTCTGCACAGCAAGTGCAGAATATCTTTCAGCTTCAACTATAATATCTTCACTGCGTTTTCGTGCATCAGCATTTTTTCTTTCTGAATCCGCTTCAGCGGAAAGAATTTTTTTAACTGCTTCCGATGCCATAGTATCACCTCCTAAAATGACCATTGGTCATTTTGTTCCATTATTATAGCACATAAAATTCCATTTGTCAATAGCTTTTCAGAAAAAAAGTGACCAAAATTCATTTTTTCTTCATTTAAACAGAAAGAGAGCCATCTCTACAGACAGCTCCCCTTTGAACATTATATACTTTTTATCCGAAATTATACCGATACAAACTACTTTTTATGCCCCATAAAAGCATAAAGGGAGCTAATCCCTACAGACAGCTCCCAAATAAATCATATTCAATTTATGTTCTTATTATACACTACAAAAATACATTTGTCAAGTACTTTTATAAAAATAATATTTTTAATAATCAGTTTTCTTTGACATCAACTTTAATTCCGAGTACGGAAAGACTTTCTTCGTCCACAACAGACGGACACTCCGACATGAGTTCACTTGCATTCTGAACTTTCGGAAATGCCGTTACATCACGGAGACTGTCAGCCTTGCACATAATCATCGCAAGACGGTCAAGACCTATTCCCATACCTCCATGAGGCGGAGCAGCATAACGGTAAGCGTCAACAAGGAAACCGAATTTAGCCTGAATTTCCTCGTCAGTCATGCCGAGAGCCTCAAACATTCTCTGCTGGAGTTCAAAATCAGTTATACGCATTGAACCGCTTGAAAGTTCTGTACCGTTAAGAACCAAATCCCAAGCCTTTGCACGAACGTTTGCAGGGTCGGTGTCAAGATATTCGATACATTCTTCCATAGGCATAGTGAACGGGTGATGTGCGGCAACCCATGTGTCATTATCGTCATCATGTTCAAAGAACGGCATTTCTGTAATCCAAAGGAAATTGTACTTATCTTCGGGAATGACATCAAGACGCTTTCCGCAAATAAGACGTATTGCACCAAGAGTTGAAAGAACGGTCTTGTTTTTGTCGGCACATATAAGAACAAGGTCTCCCTTTTCAGCACCTACCGCATTGCAGACAGTTTCAAGTTCACCGTCTTTGAGGAACTTTTTAAATGAACAGTTCGGCTCATCTGCCCAGCGGATATACGCAAGACCCTTTGCCCCTATACCCTTTGCGTGTTCAACAAGCTTGTCAATTTCCTTTCTTGTGTAAGTACCTGCACCATTTTTTACATTTATTGCACGTACAGAACCGCCGTCGCTAAGTGCGTTCTGAAATACGACAAAATCAATATCCTTGACAATTTCGGAAATATCCTGAATTTCAAAACCAAAACGTGTATCAGGCTTGTCAGAGCCGTAACGGTTCATAGCGTCCGCAAAAGTAAGACGTGGCAAAGGTGTAGGAATATCAACATTCATTACCTCTTTGAAAACCCTCTGAACAAATCCCTCAACACATTCCTGAATGTCCTCAGCATCAACAAATGACATTTCAAGGTCTATCTGAGTAAATTCAGGCTGTCTGTCGGCACGCAAATCTTCATCACGGAAACAGCGTGCAAGCTGAATATAACGGTCATATCCCGAAATCATAAGCAGCTGCTTGTAAATCTGAGGCGACTGCGGAAGTGCATAGAATTTTCCCTGATGTACTCTCGACGGAATGAGATAGTCCCTTGCACCTTCGGGAGTTGACTTCATCATCATAGGTGTTTCAATTTCGATAAATCCGTTTTCATAGAAGTACTCTCTTGTAACTTTTGCAATCTCGTGACGCATAATTATATTACGCTGAAGCGGTTCACGACGCAGGTCAAGAAAACGATATTTAAGACGGAGTTCTTCATTAACATTTGAGTCGCTTACAATTTCAAAAGGAGGTGTCTGAGCCTTTGCAAGTATTCTCAGGTCGTCAACAAAAACTTCAACAAGACCTGTTTTTATTTTGTAGTTCTTATTTTCACGCTCTACAACCTTACCCTTTGCCATGAGAACATATTCACTATGGCATGATGCAGCTTTTTCAAAAATCTCGGGATTACTCTTGTCGTTGAAAAGAAGCTGAACAATACCTGTCCTGTCCCTGAGAACGATAAAAATAACACCACCCTTATTTCTTATCCTGTCAACAAATCCGCCTACTACAACTTCCTGTCCTACTTCTGTAACCTCTCCGCAGTAGTGAGTACGTTTCAAACCTTTCATAGTATCAGCCATAATTACTCATTCTCCCCGTTTGTAAAATTATTCAAAAGTTCATCATCTTCAAGACTATTCATCATTTTATTGAAATAAAGCGATTCAAAATTTGCCCTGAATTTATCATCAAGTGAAATTTCAACTTCATTTCCCGTTTCCATTTCCTTGACTTTAACACTTCCTTTTTCAAGTTCATTGTCACCGATTACAACAGTAAATGCAGAACCTATTTTATTGGCGTACTTCATCTGTGCTTTGATACCACGTCCCATAAGGTCAAACTCTGCACGATAGCCAAATTCACGCAGTTCATGTGAAATCTGCATAGCCTTTTCAAGAGCATTGTCACCCATTGTCGCAAAATAAACGTCACACGTTCTGGGGGTGAGAAATTCACTGTTCTGCTTGTCCATAACGATAAGCAGACGTTCTATGCCCATAGCAAAGCCAAGTGCGGGGACTTTCTGACCTCCGAGCTGTTCAATAAGACCGTCATAACGACCGCCTCCGCAGACAGTACCCTGAGCACCGATTTCAGTCGTAACAAATTCAAAAACGGTTTTTGTATAGTAGTCGAGACCTCTCACGATTTTCGGATTTACCTTAAAATCTATATTAAGACTGGTAAGATATTTTTTAAGCTTTTCAAAGTGGTCACTACATTCTTCGCAAAGATAGTCAAGAATAACGGGAGCGTCCTTTGCAATTTCCTGACATACTGGACTTTTACAATCAAGTATTCTCATCGGATTCTTTTCAAGACGTTCGTGACAGGTTTCGCAGAGTTCGTCCTTGCGTGCCTCAAAGTAACTTCTCAAAGCCCCATGATACTTCGCACGACAAGTCGGACAGCCTATCGAGTTTATATAAAGTTCTATATTTTTTAAACCGAGACGGTCAAGAATACTCTTTGCAAGCGAAATTACTTCTGCGTCGGCGGACGGTGCCTGACTTCCCGCCATTTCAAGACCAAACTGGTGAAATTCTCTTAATCTTCCTGCCTGCGGACGTTCGTGACGGAAACAGGAAAGTATATAATAAACACGCTGGGGAAGTGCCTCATTAAGCAGACCGTTCTGAAGCATAGCACGGATAGTGCCTGCCGTTCCTTCAGGTCTTAGTGTAAATTTGGTTTCCTTAGCCGTTACCGTATACATTTCTTTCTGTACAACGTCGGTTGTTTCGCCGACAGAACGCATAAAAAGTTCTGTATTTTCAAAAGTCGGGATTCTTATTTCAGAAAATCCGAAACTTTCAGCAGTTTCTCTTGCAATTTTTTCAACAGTATGCCATTTGTGTACATCTTTCGGGAGTACATCTTCTGTACCGTTTGGACGTTTAACATTGACAGCCATAAACTTCAATTCCTTCCTGTTATATATTATCATCAGTCTGCATATATTTTTTCAAAAAACGAATGAATATGTAAGCTAAACTGACGGAACTTCTCTAAACATGAAAATTGCCCCTGACCTCAGGGACAATTAATATCAGATACTCGGAGTACCGACTTCCCGCCAGTCCAAATCTCCTCTTTCAAGAGCAAGTATAAGAGCTTCGGCGGTGGCAATATTTGTAGCAACGGGAACATTATGAACATCACAAAGCCTGAGAAGATTCATATCATGAACGTCCGCAGCCTTCGGATTAATCGGGTCTCTGAAAAAGAGCAGAACGTCCACCTCATTACATGAAAGAAGTGCCAGTATCTGTTCAGCACCGCCCTGTCCGCTAAGATATTTTTTTATCGGAAGTCCGGTGGCTTCGCTTACCTGCTTTCCTGTTGTGTTAGTTGCTATTAATGTGTGCTTCGATAAAATTCCGCAGTATGCACTGCAAAACTGAACCATAAGTTCTTTCTTTGCGTCATGCGCAATAATCGCAATCTTCATTTCTTTATCCTTTCCCTGCAATGCAGAATAATATTTTTAATAATTATGCACCTTTCATGGTAAGCGGTACAAAATCACCGCCGAGTCTCTTGGAAATTGCATCAAACGCAAGAAGTGCTTCTGACTCTGTAGGAATCGGGTCTCCCTTGGCAGTAGCGACAGTAAGCTTGAAATCTTCGGGAATAACACCTATAAGCTGTACGCCTACCTTGTCAATAATTTCATCAAGATTTTTTACAAGTGAATTTCCGATAACCTTTTTACTTACCTTATTTATAATAAGACGCTGTCTCTTATTACCTCTGTTATAAAATTCGTCCGACATAAGTGAAGCATCTCTTATACATACCTGGTCAGGAGTGGAAACGACAAGAATAAGATTAGCCTGTTCAACGATATCAAAAACGTGGGAATTAATACCCGCACCCGTATCTATGATTATGTAGTCATAGTATTTCTTTACCGAACGGCATATATCATAAATCTGTTCGGCTGTAACAGGCGTAAGAGTTTTAGGAGCACAAAGAATCTCCAGATTTGAAGCCATAGGTACTTTTGAGCAGGCATCAAGTGCAGACATTTTTCCGCTGAGGACATCGCTTAGGTCATGTTCTATCTTATCCTGCAAACCGAACATGATGTCAAGACATCTCAGACCGAAATCAAGTTCAATAATGAGAGTTCTGTGACCCTGCTTGGCAAGAGTATAGCCAAGACCGGAACAGACAGTAGACTTTCCCGTTCCGCCCTTTCCTGATGTAACAGCAATAATTTTTGAAGTTTCAGACATTTCAGTTCCTTTCCGATATCCGCAAGCCAAAGCAGTAATACATCGCTGCAGAACGGCACCGGACTCTATAAAAAATCATAATATAACTTAGGATAATTATACCACAAAATACTTTATTTGTCAAAGAAGTTTTTGGCTAAAAAAATAAGATTGTGCAATTCAACTCTTTTAGCAGTGTTTTATTGTGAAAATCTCACAAATCAAATTTTATATTTTCAATAATTCTGCTTACGGTTTTTTCGATTCCGCAACCGTTTTCGTCTATTATAATATCCGCATACTTTTCATAAAGCGGAGTACGTTCATTATAAAGGTCAATCAAACGCTGTCCTTTTCTTATGACCACACCCCTGTTTTTTATATTTCCAAGACGATATTTAAGTTTACGGTAATCAAGACGGAGATAAACAACAGTTCCGATTTCAGAAAGGTGTTTCATGGCTTCTTTGCCATAGACAACACTCCCGCCCGTTGCAATCACTGATTTTTCAGTGTTTATATGGCTGTTAATATTGTTTTCAATTTCAATAAATCCGTCTATGCCTTCGGACTTTATTATTTCATGCAAAAGACGGTTTTCATTTTCCTGAATAAGCAAATCAGTGTCAATAAACCTATATCCGAGAATTTTCGCAAGAATTACTCCTACAGTACTTTTGCCGACACCCGGCATTCCGATTAATATTATATTACTTTTCACAGCAATTATTCCTTTACAATATACTACTTATCATTCTACACAGTTTCACAAAAAAAGTCAAGAGAAAAAGCCTTATTTTCTTACTTTTTTACAAAGATTTTCACTGCATTGACATTTTTTTCATTATGTGATAACATAATAATAACGGAGGTGCGGAATGAAAAATAACCCGTTTATATTTTCACTCGATAACAAAAGATACCATACACTGAACTATTACAATAAAACCGTTTTCGGAAAAAAGATTTATAAAGCCGTTATTGACTGCGGTTTCACCTGTCCGAATATCGATGGAAAAAAAGGCACAGATGGCTGTATTTTCTGCGACGGCGGAAGCGGTTATTTTACAGACGGAAGTCTTTCAGTCAAAGAACAGATTGAAAAGGAAAAAAAACGTATATGCAATAAATACGGAAATGTTCCGATAACTGCGTATTTTCAGGCAAACACAAACACATATGCACCTGTGGAAACTCTCCGCAGACTTTATTTTTCCGTTCTTGAATTTCCTGAAATATGCGGTATTTCGATAGGTACAAGAGCCGACTGTCTACCTGACGAAGTTCTTGACCTGCTCTGCGAACTAAATGAAAAAACAAATCTGACTGTTGAACTTGGTATGCAGACCGTACACGAAAAAACCATTGAAAAAATAAACCGTTGCTGTACTCATGCAAAATTTCTTGACGGCTATTTCAAACTGAAAAAACACAATATACGCACCTGTCTGCACATTATAAACGGTCTCCCCGACGAGTCGCCCGAAATGATGACCGAAACAGCAAGGCAGACAGCAAAACTAAAACCCGATGCAGTAAAGCTTCAGATGCTCCACGTAATAAATGGAACTCAGCTTGAAAATCTGTATAATCATGGTAAAATACATATGCTTACAAAAGATGAGTATATTGATATAATTGTACGCCAGCTTGAAATTCTTCCGCCCGAAACAGTCATTGAACGAATTACGGGTGACGGCGACAAATCAAAGCTTGTTGCTCCACTATGGAGTGCGGATAAAATATCAGTTCTCGGAACAATTGACAAAAGACTTGCCGAACTTGACACATGGCAGGGAAAATACTACAAAAAAGCCTGTAACCGTATATAAGCGGTCACAGGCTTTTTTCATGAATTATTTACGATTAGTTTTCGTATTACTGTCACATCAAATGAATCAATTTTACCATCAAAATTTATATCCGACTTTTCACGCTGTACGTCATCAAGCTCACCCTGTCCGAGAAGAAAACTACTCATCATCTCGGCATCTTCTGCCGAAACGATTCCGTCAGCATTTATATCTCCATAAATATCTTCTATGTAATTATCATCAACGGGAATATCAAATCTTGTCAGATTAAAGGATTCAATGAGACTTATAAGATAGTCTGCATAATTACTTGCCGTTGCCCAGCCGTCCGCCTGTATTTTACGACACGCTTCCTTGTAATCGGTTTCACCTATAAGATTGGAATATCTCTGATAACCTGTAATGAACTGATAATATCCCTCTATACCCTCCTCAAAAGAATGATATACCCTGAATGTGCCGTTTACCGTAATCATAACGCCGTTTACTTCCTCACCTGTACGCAAAACAACGCTTTCACCTGTATATGTACTGTCTGCTTTCATTCCGAAAAAATTATAGTAAAGTGCCGACAGTGAACTTTTTCCCCAACCTGATTCAAGAATAGCCTGTGCAACTGTCATACTCGGTAAAATACCATACTGGGAATATGTTTTCTGTGCCGCACTTCCGAGCTGTTCAATAAAGTCCTGCTGTTCCTGCGTTATGGCATAAGTCTGAACAGACGGCGATTTTTTATAGTCCGAATACGCAAATGCACCAAGTCCGATTACTGCCGATGCAAGAATTGCAATTCCTTTTTTTAACATAAATAACCTCCTGATTTTTCAGTTTCAAGACCGCAGGAAAAATTTTACCATAATTTTTCATTACAGTCAATCAAATCAGGAGGTATTAATTTTAATTTCGTGGAAAAAAACGGTTATTTGTGTTATAAAGCAGAAATTTTGTATATTATGCGTTTGATTCAGAATAAAACATTTATATAAATCTTACGGTTTCGTCAATGTTTTTTAGTTCGTCATGGAGTTTAAGAGGGACTGAATCTTCTGCGGGATAACCCATAGGCATAAGCAAAACAGCACGTTCATTTTCGGGCAGTCCGATTTCTTTTTCAAGTCTTGAATTTGCAAAATAATTCACCCAGCACGTACCTACTCCGAGTTCCCACGCTTCAAGCATTATATGTGAAGCCACAATGCTTACGTCCTGCACACCTGAATGCACACCGCTCTCAAGAGGATTTTTCCAGTCCTCATCTTCGTTATAAGCAAAAAGGAGAACGGTTTTCGCACCGAAAATACACTTGCTTAATTCGTTCAGCTTTGCTATTTTTTCTTCACTCTGCACAACATAAATCCTCTGTGGCTGATAGTTACAGCCGGTCGGGGCAATGTTTCCGGCTTCAAGAATAAGGTCAAGAGTTTCTTTTTCAATCGGTCTGTCATCAAACTTTCTGACTGAATATCTTGTCTTTGCGAGTTCCATAAAATTCATTTTCAGTTCCTCCTAAATAATATTGTTTTTTATTGCAAACACCGCAAGCTGTGTTCTGTCTTTGAGTTTCAGCTTTTCAAGAAGTTTTGAAATACCGTTCCTTACAGTACCCTCCGCAAGAAAAAGCTGAGAGGCAATATCTTTATTGTCACAACCGTCGCATATCATACGTAAAAAATCTTTTTCACGCTCTGTAAGGTCAAAATTTTTCGCTTCCTGCGGAATATTGGCATCTTTTCGTATAGACTGAAAAATATTGTCACAGAATACAGTAATTCCGCCTGCGACCGCCTTAATTGAGTTTATTATCGCACTGCTTTCCATTTCTTTTAATATATAACCGTCAGCACCGCTTGCCACAGCCTTGTCAACGGTTTCTTTGTCGTCAAAAGTGGTAAGTACAAGTACCTTTATATTTTTCAGATTGTCCTTTATTTTTCTTGTACCGTAACCCCCGTCAAAATCGGGCATTCTCATATCCATAAGAACAACGTCGGGTTTCATTCGGACACACATTTCATAAACTTCTTTGCCATTGCCCGCCTCTCCGACAACTTCTATTTCATTGTCCTGAGAAAGAACAGCTTTCAGTCCTGTTCTCAGTATCTGAACATCGTCCGCTATAACAACTTTTATCATATATTCTTCACTCCCTTTCAGACGGTATCTTCATAATTACAGAAAAACCCTCTCCGTAAACAGACGAGAATTTTACACTTCCGCCAAGCTTTTCCATACGTTCACGTATTCCCCTAAGACCGTTGTTTTCAGTTATATTCTCACAGCCTTTTCCGTTGTCAAGTATATATATTTCAAGACGTTCATCAAGAAATCTCACTATTATGTCAATTCTTGATGCTCTCGAATACCTTATAGCATTTGTAATTATTTCACGGCAGTTGTCGTAAACTTCCTTTATACAGAAATCATATTTTCCGTCGTCATTTCCCTGCACACAAAATTCAACATCAATATCTCTGAGAACATTTATAACATTTCTTACAGCCTGAGTAACAGAAGTCATGAATTTGTCCTCACGCAGATTATTCACCGAGCATCTCAACTGTGTCAGTCCGCTTCTTGAAAGACCGTCTATTTCCGAAATATACTCAAGCATACTCTTTATATCGGGGTTTTCCTTTTCCGCTTCAAAGGCAAGTATTTTTGACAGCGAGCTTATCATTGTGAACGTATGACCTGCGGAATCGTGAATTTCCTGAGCAATTCTGTTACGTTCCTGTTCAATGCCTAATTTCTTTTCGGCTGACGCAAGTTCATGATATTCAGTAACGTCGCTGACCGTTATAATTTCCGCAACATCTTCGCCTGAATTGTTTTTACAAAAAGACCGTCTGAAATTCAGATATCTTTCATTATAATTTACACCGCAGACATTTTCACTGAAATTAATTCCGACAGATTCCGTAAACTTCTTCATGGTAGCATATTCACCCGTACTTATAATATTTTCCACATATCTGTTTTTGTAAGAAATATTACCGTTCATGTCAGAAATTATCACACCTGTTTCCATGTTATCCGCAACGTCCCTCATTGCGATACTGTTTATATTGAGAAGTCCGTACTTTCCGAGAGCAATCAGTATCATGATACTTGAAAAGGCAAAGAAAAGCGGAGTGAGTTCAATTCCCAAATCAAGAACTTTAGTTACCGTAAGAGTATTGACGGCAAGCGGAACAGCAGTTGAAAGAGTAAGAAGAACAGTCTGTTTTGTAACGTGATTGTACTGTCTTGCGTGTTTTATACACATCATTATAATACCCGATATTATACATATGTAATAAATTACCTGATACACATAAAAAAGAGTCGCATACTCTATACCTTTCATATCAAAAACGGAATAATAGAGATGATGCAGGGGATTTGTCAGAACAAGCAGTATCGCAGATAAAGGCAGTACCGAAAATACTTTAATTAGCTTTTCAAAACCTGATTTAAGCTCAATATATTCAGCCGAAAACATAAACCAGAACGGTGCAAAAAAACTTATACCGATATTTCCGATTATATAACTTAACTGTTTCTGTTTCAACGTAACCGAAAAAAGTATGAGTAATTGTGAGATAATCCAAAGTATTATTGAAATCTGACAAACTCCGAAAAGTCTTGTAAGACGGTTATTGTTGCCCTTTCTGATAATCCATGCGACAGCTATGCCCATGCCCGAAAGTCCGGCAAAAAGCAAGATAACTGCAATAACGGTTGTTGTCATGATACACCTCCGTGTATAAATTATAACATATTTTTTCAATTATGGCAATAGTCAGAAAAGCGTACTATTTCATAACAGTACGCTTTTTCTTAAATCACCATTTCCAGTCCGAAAACATTTCCGATACTTTCAGTCTGATTGTTTTTCCGCTTTTCTTCAGATATTCGTTTAAAGACGCTATTGCTATAAATATTACTCCTGCTATAAAAAGATATACCCACCAGTCAAGTGATGCAAAATATTTTCTTGTCGCATATATGGTAATCGTCACAAGTGCAACAGATGAGGCAGAAAACCATGTCTTGCTCTTTGTCATGAACGAAATCATAAGCACAACTGCTGTTACTGCGAGTACGAAAATAGTATTTGAAAGACTCTGAAAATAAATTGCGTCATGGATAAGTCCTATAAAAGCAATTATAAATATTGTTTCAGACGAAATTTTTGAAGCCTGTGGGTGATTTTTCCATATATACCTGTAGGCGATTCCCATAACCGTAATAATTGCAAGTGTGATTTTACCTGATACCATTTCCGACTCAACAATGAAAAACGGTCTGTTTATAAATGCAACAGCAGTAATAAATGCCGATACGGAAAGCAGAACACAAGCTATATCCTGACTCGTCTTTTTTCTGACAAAGTTGGCAATATACAATGCCATACAAATCATACAGATAAAACTTCCTGTTTTTCCGTGTAAATCCATACTGAACAGTGCATACCATGCTGAAAACATTATCACATCAGACTTTGTTTTATCATTTCTTCTGACAATAATTCCGTTTCTGAAAAATATTCTTGAAAGTATCATCATAGCACAGAACACACCAAATCTGATATATATCGAACTGTCTGATTTGTAAGTACTATCCGCAACAAGCTGTACTATTCCGATTACCGAAAAAACTCCTGTCCAATTGTTTCGGAGTACTGAAGATACAACAAAATAAAGAATACACATCATCAATGCAAGCAACGGCATTTTAGGACTGTCTGTTGTGGAAAACATGATAATCATTCCTGCAACAAGCATATTTGTATATAATATAGTGTCGGTCTTTCTCGGAAACCTTGTGTACAATGCAAAGGCATATTTCGGAAGAAAGACAATTCCCGCAGTTATAAGACAAAATCCAACCGCTATTATATCATAAATATCACTGCTGAAATTTCCTGCAATTATAAGTGGCATTATGGGTGAACAAAGTCCCGCAAAAACCTGAACGGACTTCTTTTCCGCAAATGCGTATGACATTATAAGCAGTGACATTATTACAGGTACGATTATTGCTGTACTGTCGTTTATTGTAGCCGAAGCAACTGAACTGTACACCGCAAAAAACAGTGTGAATATTTCTGAAAACTTATTTTTCAAGCACGGTAAAAAACGGTTTGCCACATAGATAGCCACGGAAATAAGTGTAAAAATCATGACCGATTCATTGCCACCGAAATTTTTCTCAATATCCGATACGAATATAAAAGCAGTCCATACGGAAAATACACTCTGCAAACCCTTTAATGTCGGATTTTTTAAATATATTCCGTAACCTGTAAGCTGTGCGGTAATTGCAAGCATTATCAGATATGTCGCACCGTCGGGATTAAATGCCGACCCTATGACCTCTATGAAAGCAAGTACAGCAAATAAAACCGCTGAAATATTTCCCGTTATTAAAAGTGACTTTTTTTCCGAGAATCTGAAAATATAAAGACCTGCTGATATTATCGCCTGCAACAATATCATTATCACTGCAAAGTCACTGTAATTTTCCGCTATCTGTGCCGAAATAAAAACCAGTGTAACCGATACAGCCATAAGACTTATATATAAAAAAGCGTAGTTTTTATAAAATTTGTGTTCCGCAAAAGCTGTCAATGCCGTTAATACTGAACTCAAAGCAAAAAGCATTGCCCAACCGTCGCCGTAAACCGAAAGCCATTCACCGAAAAGACTGTAATAACCTGCTGTAATTACGGTAACAGAAAGTAAGACTGTTCCGATTGAACAGAAAGCCGTTGATGTTCCGTCAAGTTTTATTACCTTATGAAACAACACACCTGCTCCGAACATCACGGCAGTTGCAAACAGCATTATCATTACTCTACCAATTGGTGTCGTATTTACCCAGCCTGCAACACCGAAAGCTATTCCCGACAACACTATAAACACCGTTCCTATTATAAACATAATTTCAGAACCGTTGAATTTTCTTGTATATTCCTTACTTTCAGCATAGACAAACGATTCCGCAGAATATTCAGATTCTTTCCTTTTTCTGTACATTCTGACAAGCTTTACAATAATATAATTTATGACCGTAATGCCAACTATCGGCAGTACAACAAAAAGAATAAAACAGTACAAAGCAAGTTCTTCAAGAATTTCCCTCATAAAATCACACACCTTTCATTACCCATATAATACCATATAAGGCATTTAAATGAAAGATGTATAATGTCATTACATGAGTGACAAATGTCACTTTTTTCTATTTTTTCTTACGGCTCAATGAATTTTTCTTCATTGCCGATTCAAGCTGACTGCTTACGGTCTGAGTGTATATCTGTGTTGTGTTCATAGCCTTGTGACCAAGTATCTCTTTAAGTACACTCACATCAACACCCCTGCGGTACATGAACTTTGCAGCAGTATGGCGGAGTTTATTGGGACTAAGTCCCAAATCTCCAAAACCTGCCTTTTTCATACGCTGTTTTACTATCTCCTCAACCCACCTGCCTGTAAGACGTTTTCCGCTTCTTCCTATAAAAACGGCATGGTGGTCGTAACTTTTGCCCTCAAAAAAAATTTCTTTGAAGTCCTGATATTCCTCAAGTGCCTCCATGCAAGCCTGATTAAAATAAATGGTACGTTTTTCCGTTCCCCTGCCCTTTATTGTTACCGTTCCGTCTTTCTGTATATCGGTATCATTCAGACGTACAAGTTCATTAAGACGTATTCCGCAGTTTATGAATATCACAAGAATACAATAATCACGTTCCCTGTTTGGTTCGTCAATAGAATTAAGAAGTGTTATGCAGTCCGCTTCATTCATATATTTCGGCGGTTCTTTCTTTATGGACGGAAACTCCAGTTTTTCGGCAGGGTCTTTTTCAAGAACTTCCGTTGTGATATGAAGATATTTAAAAAACATTCTCATTGAAGTCACACGTCTTGCCCGTGTGCGTTCACTGTTGTTTCTTATCTCGGTAAGATAATAAAAGTATCTATATATATCATCAATAGTAATACTTTCTATAAAATTCATGTCTATGTCTGTTATATAAATGTCCTCAATTTTCTGACCTGCTCTGCCTTTTCCCTTTATAAACTTCATATATCTGAAAAAAAGCATTAAATCCCTGTAATAATTATACAAAGTCTGTTCAGAGGATTTTTTTACAGTTTCATGATAAGAAAGAAAATCTTCAAGTTCCCTGAAACACAGTTCTTTTTTTATTTCCAGAATAATTATCACTCCTTAATATATATTTTTTATATTATACAACGTTTTGCATAAAATTTCAACATCACAAACAAAAAAACAGCAGACTTTAA
>DETU01000052.1:0-6656 GCA_002362175.1 Ruminococcus sp. UBA3280 | reverse complement strand
AAAAACAGCAGACTTTAAAAATATCCGCTGTTTTTTCTTTTTAATTATTCATAGCCTGTCAGATAAATAAAAAATCGTTGCAGGACATCATCTGCATATAAAGCTGTAGTAGTAGTGGTGGTAGTGGTAGCCGTCAATGTAATTGTATCGGCAATACCTGTTGTCTGTGTATATGTTGTTGTATAAAACGGTGCTGTTGTTGTCTGTGATGTTGTGATATAAGATAAACTGGTTGTTGTCGTTGTATATGAAGAAACTGTAGAAGTTGTAGTAGTTGCTGTAGTAGTAGTTGTTGTCGGATAAATTCCCGTCTGAGAAGTTGTATAAGTTAATGCTGTCGTTGTTGTGGTAAAAGACGGTCTTGTTGTTGTGGTAGTAGGGCGTGATGTTTTTGTTGTTGTTGAAGTCGTAAATGTCTGCGTTTCTGTTCTTGACGGAATAGGAGTTCCTTCCGTCGAAGTAGTAAAAGTAACTGTCATTGTACTGAACGGAACAGTGGGTGTTGCGGTATAGGTCGGCAATGAACCTGTCTGCGTATATGTCATTGTATTTGTACTGTGTGGCGGAACAGAAACAACAGAAGAAGCGGTTAAGATAATTTCTTCATCAACTGAAGATGATGATGTGGTTGTATGGGTATATTCGGAAGCTGTTTCTGTCTGAACCGTACCTGAAACCGTTCCGTTATTTTTTTCCGATAAAACAGTAGTTACTATATTCTGTATATCCGAATCGGTAGTATTTTCAGATGGTTCACCTGATACATCGGTTATAACTTCATTACCTCCCTTGTCATAAAAAGATTTAAGAGCATTCTGAATACTGTCACTGTTCCATATTCCAAGACCTATCAGTGCCACAATACAGAAGCTTATCCCTACCGAAGCCGTTCTGAACATAACAGCACGCTTTCTTTTCTTTTCGGCAAGATACTTATCTCTCCTCTCAAAAACACTCTCTGCTACTTCCTTATAGGACTTCATATTCAAAACCCTCCTTTTCAAGCTCTGATTTAAGTGACTGCTTGGCTCTGTAAAGAAGATTCTCTATCTGTCGCTTTGTCTTATGCATAATCTTCGCTGTTTCGCTGTTACTGAAATTTTCAAAAAAAGCAAGATAAATTACCTGCCTGTAATCCGGTTTCAGATTCTGAAGTGCCTTATGAAGTGCAATTTTCTGTTCTTCTTTCAGATATTCTCTTTCTATGGATTCTTCTTCGGCAAGTTCGTTATATTCATCAAAAGGAATATCAGAAATTCTTGACCTCTTTCGCAAACTGTCTATAGCAGCATTTCTGCCTATAGAATAAAGCCATGTCTTAAAAGTGCTTCTCCCTGAAAATCTTGGTTTTTTCGTAACGAGCTTAAAAAATGTATCTTCCATAATTTCCTCTGCAAGAGTAAGATTATTGGTTATTCCGTTAATATAAAGAATAAGACCGTCTTTATAATCTCTTATTATTTCGACCATTCCCTCATCATCACCGGCAAGAAAACGTCGGTAGCTGATTTCGCCGTTATCCATTGATTTCCCCCTCTCCGAAAAAATTGACGCACTTTATCTACTTATTGGACGTATAAAAGTTACAATTCTCTCACTGAAATAAATTAATTAATATAACCGTCTTTGCGTTGTCGGTCTGCTTCCCGAGCGGTTGCCATCCATTGAGACATCAAGCCCCGACGTTCTTTCCATAGGCTGAATTATAACCGTTGCAGGACAGTTTGAACTCCATTCAAACATATACGATTCACCCGAACTCTGTCCTATAAAGTTACGCCATGAAACGTCCATTTTCATTGACGGGTCTGCACCAATCCAGCAGACCACAGCGTCGGGGTCAGCCTCAAGAGTAGAACCGTTGGCGACATTGCTGAGAACAAGCGGATTTCCGTCCACCAATACGGCAACATAAGCCTCAGGTCCCATTCCTGTAAGGGTTGAAGTTGCAAGACCTTTCTGCGAAACAACACCCTGTCCGAGAAACCGCACTCCGTATTTGCAGTCCCTTGTAAATGCAAGGATATTTTCACTCTCAACGGAAATCGTTTCACCGTTTTCAAGATGATAAACAACAACGTGCTGTTGATTATTTGCATAATAAGTTACACTGTCACCGCTAAATTCCACTTTCATCAAAGGAAGATTTTCACCCGTAAATCTTCTTGCAATCTGTCCGAGCAAAGCACGTCCTGCGTTTTCCTGAGGACCGAGAAGAACTTTTGTAAACTTATAATTCTTTGCCCCGAAACATTCTCCACCTATAAAAGCACCTGTTTTTGTAAAAACATAATCGCCTCCGCCGTGACAGGTAATCACAAGGCACAATTCGTTCAAAGTTTCAAACTTAATCATATATCAACAATTCCTTTCAGATTATATTTACTCCGTACATGGCACAGAATCCTTCCAAATCCCTTGCAACCCCCGAACCGACAGCATTGAATTTCCAACTGCCATTATACCTGTAAAGTTCTCCGAGAACCATAGCGGTAACATTGCTGTAACACTCATCAAGCTGAAAACGTGCCGTTTCCCTGTTGTTGCCGTCAATTATTCTTGCATAGATATTTTCCGTCATACCGAAATTAAGTCGTTTTGCAACGGCTTCATAAATCGTAACGGAAAAAACAATCTTCTGAACCATAGGATTTACTTTTGTCAGATTAATGTCAATAACAGCGTCGTCACCGCTTTGTGCAGTACTGTATTTCACACTGCCGTCGGGACTTGTATTCTGTCCGTAAAATATAAACCAGTCATCACTTATAACCTTATTGTTACTTCCGAGCATGAAAGCTGAAGCATCAAGTTCACACCGTGAATCAAGTATATCCCAGCCGAGAGCAATTTTTATATTACGGCTGTCGGCAACAGTGATTTTCTGTCCTTTTTTAAGCATTATTCCACCACCTGAAATACTTCTCTGCTTCTTCTGCGGACGGACAACAGGAGCAGAACTTTCCGTTATTATATTTCTCACGACGGGATTTTTACTGAAACTATTATTGTTCAGTGTTCTTTTATCCAGTCCTCCACGAATGTTCACAAATCCCTGCTTATTTACAAGCGAATTTCTGTTCATCGCACCTTTTTTATTCATAGGTATATTCAGTCCCATTTGTGACCCTCTTTCATTTATGACAATTTAAAATAAATTATATCATATTATTTTATAAAAGTCAATTTCAATACAAAAAAACAAGACTGCAAAGCTATATCCGCTTTACAGTCATTTTTTCAGCACCTTACTTTAAGAAATTCAGTACTGCCATTAATTTCAATTCTTCCAATATCCGCAGGAAGAAAAATACAGTCGCCTTTTATCATTGAAACTTCATTATCATTGCTTTTTACAGTCCCACTTCCGTCAATACAAAGAATAACCTGAAAACTATCCTCCGCAACATCAAAACCGTATGCTTTTCTTACATTTACTTTTTCAGTAGTGAAATAACGGCACGAACAAAGTGTTTTTGCAGAATAATCAGCACATTCAGAATAATCATCATATAACCTTGTTTCCGGAGCAGGTTCAAATTTCATAACTTCAAGTGCCTTTTCTGTATGAAGTTCACGTTTATTTCCGTTTTTATCGGTTCTGTCATAATCATATACACGATAAGTAACATTAGAATTTTCCTGTATCTCCGCAATTACCGCACCTTTTCCGATAGCGTGGACTGTTCCTGCGGGTATATAGAAAACGTCTCCCTTGTGTACTTCCTCATAATGAAGATATTCCATAATTTTACCCTCGGAAACAGCCTTGCGGACGGCTGATTCTGAAATTTCATTTTCAAATCCGTAAATAAGAGACGTATTTTCCTCCGCCTCCATGACATACCACATTTCAGTTTTTCCGTTCTGATGTTCATGAATAAGTGAATATTCGTCATCAGGGTGAACCTGCACAGACAAATTTTTTTCTGCGTCAATGAATTTTATAAGAACAGGAAAACCGTCCTTGTTATTTTTCCCGAGATATTCAGGGTGTTCAAATATAACCAAATCAAGAGTAATGCCTGTATGTTCTCCGCTTATTACTTTGCTTAAACCGTCAGGGTGAACGGAACATTCCCAAGTTTCAGCGATATGCTCCATTCCCATATCCTTGTTATACTCTCTTTTCAGCTTTGTTCCGCCCCATATGTAGTCTTTTCCCGAAGGACGAAGTTTCATAATATCCATAATATACTCCTTTCATAATACGGCAAAAAAACCGTACAAAAATCAGATATATTAAATAATAAAATAATGTTTGGTTTATTTTACGGACTTTTTTCTGTTTTCCGCAATCTTTTCTTTTAAAATCAGGCTTTTTTCCTTAACAAGTTCACTATTATAAATACATGAAAGTGATATATCATCTTCAGTTCCGAAATGCGTTCTTTTGGTAATATTTTTTACCACTGACGTTTCAAATGTATCAATATCATAAAGCTGACTGGTTATTATAGTATGATAATCAAGAAAATCACTGTCTTTTCCGAAAGATGTATAAAGCCCGTCGGTTGAGACAAAAACGGCAATAACCTTTTTATTGTCCACAAAGAAACTGCTGAACATTGATGCAGAATTTCTGCTGCATATTGAAGCGGTTATATTTGCGGGATTTGATTCCTCATAGTCCATAAGCATGGCTGTTTCACCGTTTTCAAAGACTGCAACAAGACTTCCGTCGCCAATCTGAAAACCAAAAGTAAAATTTTCGCCTGTCACTGCTGTTACAAGAGTAGTTCCGTAATATGACTCAACAGCAATTTTACTGAATTCGTCTTTTGTAAAAGGTTTTTTCTCGTTTTCCGTAACAGGATTATCCGCAAAATGTTCCATAATCTTATTATGCCATACGGCAATAATCTGTTTTTCAATATTATGGATTATCATTTCATGATTTTCAGTCAGTTCCCTTTCAAGTCTTTCCTTATCTTCATAAAATCTTTCTATTGTCTCAATTGCTGACTCAACGGCAAATGCTGAACCTATATGACTCCTGAAATGTTTTTTGCTTCCGTGACCGTCAGCTACCACCGCAACAGCATAGCCGTTTCCTGTTCTGTAATCGGAGCTGTCCTGACATACAATACCCTTTTTAACATGGCTTGCACCAATAACAGAACGGCTGAAACCTTTGAACATATAAAAACCCGTCTCCTTTCCGCTTAAAATTTTGCCTGAACTCTGCCGAAATCAATTTCAAGTCCGTTCCATACGGGAAAACCTTTTCCGGAATCCACATCATGAAAAAGTCCGTCAGGCATCTTCACACTCCATTTTCTTCCAGAACTGTTCTTTATTCCAATCAGTCCCGCACGGAGCTTGTTTTCAACAAGCTCACCGGCAACACTAAGAAAATCGTCCGCATATGGATTTATCTCACACTCAAAAATTTTACAGCCTATGTAAAGCGGTTTACGGAAAATACGGTTGCTGAATCCTATAGTAGCAAATTCCATACTGCATTTTGGACATTTAAAAGTCTTGTCATTTTGTTTTCCGATAATTGAAACAAAATAACTTCTTCCGCACACACATGAAAGAATTTCCGAACGCAGACGTATAAAAAGATTTTGCCATTCATCAAGTGAAACACGCTTTTCGGGTTCTTTTTTTCCGACCGTGAACGAACGCACAAAAGCCTCTTTTATATATTCGGGATATTCTCCCCAGAACTTTATTACATTGTCATGAATACACCTCAAAGGACGGTTTGAATCGTCGTCGGGGTCATACACAAAAACGGCTTCTTTACCGTAATGCCTTGCAAGTTCCTGTTCGTTCAGACAAACGTCCATAACAACTTTTTTTCCTTCCATATGGTCGCCCCTGAAAAGCATTTTGAAAAGAACAACCGCAAGGGTATACATATCGGAATCTTTGTCAGGCAAACCACCTTCCAGTACTTCGGGAGCTTTATATGACGGTCTTATTTTTATACCCAAATCAGTTCCGTGCGGTGCGATTGTATCGCAGTCACTCATAAGAACAGCACCTGTATCCGTATTTATAAAGAATCCTCCGTCACTAAGTGCGTGATAACTTTTTCCTGCTTTATGAAGCTGACGAAAAGCATTGACAATATTTATAACCGCAGTCACCATTGCGTTGAGACTGGAAAATTTCACTGATTTTTTCGTCATACGTCCTGTACCTTTGTCATGAACAAGCTTGTAACCGTTCATTACATCGGCAAAATATTCAAAACTGTCGGGTTTAAGTTCCATAAAATAGCCAAAAGTACCGTTTTCCCCGTCAACTTTTGTCATATATTTACACCATAAAAATTTATTGCTTGGTTCACCGTCTTTTATGTTTCTCTTAATATTTTCATATATTTTATCAATATTTTTAACTTTATCGAGGTCGTACCATTTCAACGCCATTTTCATGCCGTTATACTCAACAAGATAAACAGTGCTTTGTCTGCCCTTGCCTATAATATCCAAAATTTTGGCTTTTCCACCAAATTCCGTTTCGACTTCCTGACCAATCTGAAAATCTGTCATTTAATTCACCTTTCCTGATTTATACCAAACCAGTCTAAGTTATATATTTAACTCAAATCCATATAAATCACTTGTTATATATTTTATCACATATTTTTTAATTTGTCAAGATATATTTTTATTGTCTTGACAATCCATTCCTGAAAT
>DETU01000007.1:626-5171 GCA_002362175.1 Ruminococcus sp. UBA3280 | reverse complement strand
ACGAAATTCCGTCGCCAATCCAGTCAATCGCGTCGCCGATCCAGTCAAACATGGCACACCACCTCCTCAAATTTTAATTTTGTACAGCGAGGAACTCCTTCCTCCGTGAACACGCCTGCGTGCCGTTCTCGTCAGTAGTCCCGCACGTTCAAGGTCTGAAATTGCCCGAAATACCGTCCTTTTGCTGATATGCAAATCCTTCGCAACAGTTCTGACCGACGGAAAACATTCGCCTTTTTTATTCGCACGTCCGCACAGATAGCAGTACACGCTGACGGCTCTGTGCGGCAGATTTTCATCGTAAATTCGTTCGGGAACAATCAATTTCACATCCCTCCCGTTTTCAGTAATCGCCTTGATTTCGGCGATTTTTCGTCATATTCCTCCTCCGGTTCAGGCAGAAGACTTTTCTTTTTCTGCGGATATTTCAGCTCTACCTCACGAATCAGCCCGTCACGCTCCATGTAGCTGACTGCCCTTGCACCTCTGTCCTCAATTTGAAACGGATTACCGAACTTTATTCCCCATCTGAAGTACAGCTTCAGCCTGCTTATCATCGGATGAGTGCCTGTTTTCATGACGATAAACTGTCCTTTGGGCATGGATTTCAGTTCGTCCACCGTCATCAGCGGTCTGCCGATCATCTGCAGTGAATGTGATTTTTCCTTTCCGCAGGACACAGAACCGCTTTGCACCGTCTGCTCTCCCAACGCTTTTGACAGCACCTCCGCTGACTGTGAATTGGGTGCAAAACCGCCGAATATCGTCAATTGCGTGTTATCCGTTATTATTTCCATACCCTGTTTTCCGTAGTTCTGTTCAAGCTGTGCGAACGACTGAATTATCGCCACAATACTGATTTTTCGGCTTCGTCCTGCGGAAAACATCGCCTCTGCACCATCGATTTTCGGGAAAGATTGCGATAGGTAAGGTTTTGAAGTAATCTCCGCCTTTTCCCCCGCTTAGCACTGTACGTGAGCCTTTCGGACTCATACAGCGCCCCATCAATATTACAATTTTGTCAGACTGGTATTGATTTCAAAGTTATCAAAACATTTTTATAGCAGGATTACCTGCCATTTCTCGGAATTTATTTATTTTGTCAAGCTGAGATTTTGTAGGTTTGACTTTGTCAAGATACGCTTGTATTGTTTCAGTTTTTACAGCATGAATCAGCATATGAACGTCCTTATGAACAATAACAAGATTTTTGTATTCATCCGTACCGCCCTGACTTGTCGGCTTTTTGTGATGACAATGAATTTCATCAATCCACAGCACATTGCCTGTAACGGCACATTTTCCGAATTGGGCAGCGTAGAGTGACACTCTGTTATCCAGATATTCAATACTCCTGTTTTGGATAACTGCTTTTGCAAGCATATGAAGCACCGTCATAACGCTTTCATCAAATTTAAGGCATTTGTGAATTTCTTCTCTGCCCTCTGCTGTATATTTGCATATCTTTTTCTTTTTGTACATTGGGTTCTTGGTCTGTATATACCCAATCGGACATATCGGCTCTTGACTGAGAAATCTTATCATTTTGCTTTGTCCGTAGACATCTGCGATATATTTCCGTCCTATTGAACCGTTCTTTTTCAGCCCTTTAAGTCGATTATACATTATGCGGCTTATCTGAAACTGCATTTTCATACAATCATGATTTATTACTGTCGCATATCTGTAATAATTGTGAATACCGAACACCATAGAATTATACTGTTTTATCTGCATAATCTGTTCAGTGCTGTTTTTGCTGTGCTGTATCAGTTTTACCTGATTTATAAGCTTGTCCGTTTCACGTTTTACCGCCTTATCAGACATATATGACCTTACCACATATTTACCAGCCTTTTTGACTGCTTTGAGTTTGAATCCTAAAAATTCAGAATAATTCTTTTTGAGATTAACAACTTTTGATTTTTCTTCGCTGATTTCAAGTTTAAGACGTTCTTTAAGCCATTTCTTGACGGCAATAAAGATTTTATCAGCGTCGCTGCGTTTACGGCAGAAAATTTTAAAATCATCCGCATATCGCACAATATACATTTCTTTCAGAGTGGTTTTACTCTTAAAGATATTGTAAATATATCCTCTGTCTGCTGTACCATTTCTTTTAATATGCAATTTAAATTGCTTATGTGTTGGCATTGTTTCCCACTGACTGCTTATCCACCAATCCAATTCATTGAGTACAATATTTGCAAGAAGCGGCGATAAAATACCGCCCTGCGGCGTACCTTTTGTCGGATATATCATACTGCCGTCGGGCATTACGACAGGTGATTTCAGCATTTGTTTGATGATGCAAATTAGTTGTTTATCCCGTATTCCCATTGTCCACATCTGACGTATCAGCTTTGAATGATTTACATTGTCGAAAAATCCTTTGATGTCAATATCTACGACAAAATGTAAATTTTGCATTTGTATCATTCTGTAGCATTGCGCCATTGCGTGTTCTGCCGACCTGTTCGGTCTGAAGCCGTTGCTTCGTTCATGGAACTTTGCTTCGCATATCGGCTCTAAAACCTGTAAAATACATTGCTGTACAAGTCGGTCAACTATTGTCGGTATTCCCAGTGGTCTGGTTTTGCCGTTAGGCTTGGGAATTTCAACTCGTCTTACAGAGTTTGGCTTGTAATATCTGAATTTTCTTTGTATAATCTCAGTTAGTTTTTCAGCGGAAAGCTTCTCTATATCTTCGATATTGAGATTATCAGTTCCGCTTGTATGACTGCCTGAATTTCGCTTGATATTCCTGTATGCGAGCCGTATATTTTCTTCGCTGGATATTAAATCTATAAGCTTTGTGAAAACTTCACCTTGTTTGCTTTTGGCATGCAAATTATCAAAGCATTCCTGCAAATCATAATATTCCAAATGTCTTAGTTTTTTCTGCTTTGTCATAGGAAACTCCACCTTTCAGTTTCGTTTTTCTCGGATAAAATCCTAATCATACTCGAAGCTATGATTTTCAATACCTATAACTATTTTTGTAATATTGACTTGTGGCTGTCCCTCTGTTTTCCATTACAGAAAACATCATCAGTAATGCCACTACTTAGCCCACAATCAAAACAGCTTATTATTCTTCGTCTGTACCGCAAAACTGCGTATTGTAGGCTGCCACGTTCCGATAACCCTATCTTTACATATATACTTAGGTGCCTTGCTCTGGTCCTGACAGCTTGGCAATGCCTGTAACACTGCAAGGTATTTCATATCGGAAATTCTTACTTTACCTCACTGTCGCTGCTCTTTGGCAGCCTACACATTTCTATGCAGTTGAATTATAGACCCGTACATTCGCAGGTTCGTCAGTTTTCAACATTCTCACCATATATATTTTATAGACCCCCGACCTATGGGATACACCGTTCACCTCTGAACAGCTTTCGTATCCGCTTTCGCAGATTTACGGTGTCTCTCAGCCGACTTCACCGAGCTTCTGACAAAATCAGTTTCCCAATAATGCCAGTCGGAGTATCAGGGGAGGCGTTTCAGGGCGTTACTCCTTCATTCCACCTCTCGGATTATCAGTTCTCCTAATTTGAGAACTTTACGTTCTTTTATTAGTGCCTAATCTTTTCAATTAGGAACGTGTCGCACTGCCGAATTCATCGGCAAAGAACATTACCCTGTTTTTCAGCGTACCGCCGTTCTCGTCAGCGATGACCAAGATTTCACGGTATAACTGCTGAATCAGCAGACTTACCATGAAATATTTACTGGTATCTTCTTCCGGCAGAATAATGAAAATTGCCGATTTTTCGGAACAAAACCGTTCAGCGTCTATTGCCGTGCCGAAACAGAGAATCTGCTCCATTTCGGAGTCCAAAAAGCTGTTCAATCGTGACAAAGCTGTTGACATTACCGACATCATTGCCTGATCAGCCGAGTTCAAAGCCGCTCCTGCGAGCCACTTTGCCTTATGCTCCGACGGCAGTTTTTCCATAAGCGTTGTGAAATACATCTTCTGCCCCTTACCGTCGGGCTTGGAAATCAAGTCCTGAATCAGCTTGAAAACCGATACGATATGGCGTTCATTCCTGTCGCCGAACTCCGCTAAAAGCAGAATCACAGAAGCGAGAAGACCTTCCGCAGCGTCGTAAAAAAACGCATTCTGACCGTAATTTCCGTCGCCGCCGCCAATATTGATAATCGTTTTCGCCGTGATTTTGGCGTATTTCTCGGCTTTTGCCTTTGCCGAAAGATTGGTGTTATCCTGCAGATACAAATCCATATACTTGTTGACAAGATGCAGAATATTGTTCTCATCGGAACGTGTCGGATTACGCAAATCAAGCACCGAAACATTGTATCCATAGCAGTTTTTGGCTATATTTCCGTAATTTCTGGCAACATCGCCCTTGGTATCGGTTTGCAGAAATGACATTCCCGAAGCACAGGCAAACTCGATATTCGGGTACAGAAAAAAAGCGGTTTTTCCCACTCCCGCAGCGCCGATCATCAGCGTGTGAACATCGCCCGTGTCCACCAGTGCGACCGTTTTCTGCCGTCCTCTGCACCCCACCACAG
>DETU01000007.1:0-358 GCA_002362175.1 Ruminococcus sp. UBA3280 | reverse complement strand
TCCTCTGCACCCCACCACAGTACCTTGAACCGTCGGCAAATCCTCGCCCTTACGCCATTTTTCAGGCTCAAACGGTACGGAAAAAAAATTATTTTTTATCTCGGGCTTCGTTGCCCAGCGAGCCGTTCCGTGCTGCCCGTCACCCACAGTTTTTGCCTTTATTCCGTCAATACTCCTGTTGTCAAGCAGGTTTACAATCACAATAAAAACTACAAAAACAACAATCAGAATCCCAACTGTCATCATCTGCTTTTCATCCAATAGACATCCCTCCGGATATTCTTCTTTCTGCTATATACTGTCAATTTCAGTTGATATATTAATATCTGATGACTTCATGACGCTCCCCCGGTGACAT
>DETU01000042.1 GCA_002362175.1 Ruminococcus sp. UBA3280 | reverse complement strand
ATAATATAATAAAAAAGTATCTAATGGAAGATAAAAGTATAATAATATTGGATTTTCATATGGAAAGGAACTTCTATGAACAGAAAAAATCTGACTGAAACTATAATAAAATCAATATCCGCACACCCATATCTTTTGGCTTTAGGAATATGCCTTATAATTAATCCGTTTTTTCTCGGAGCAACTGATAACATTCCGTCAAATGCATTATGGATAGAAACATTTATTATAACAGCACTCATATTTACATTCGGATACTACAGGTATAAAACCGACAAACTGAATAAATCAGGATTCATAATATTTACGGTCAGTGCGGTTATTGCTAACCTTTCAGCTGTATTGTTGTACGCTTCGTCCGAAAACAAAGCCATATGGCACTTTACAGGCGGATATATCATAATTTTTATTCTGTACTGTCTTGCGGATTCAAAAAAATACCGTACACAGTTAAATTCACTGCTGATAATCGGAACAGGCTTCCTGATAAAAATGTATTATGTTCTACAGACTTCCGTTTATACCCGTCAGCATGATTTAGGTTCATTCGGTTCTGATGTGGGGCACGCAGGATATATTGAATATTTATTGTTCAATAATCATATTGCCGACTTTGATGTACGTGAAAGATGGCAGTTCTGTCACCCTCCTTTACACCATGCAATAAGTGCGTTATGGATATATATAAATGAAAATATATTCCTTACAGGTCGTGACCCGGCAAGAGAAAGTCTGCAAACTCTTACGCTTTTCTACTCAATGTGCATTATAATTTCCTCATACCGTATTCTCAGACACTTTAAGCTTAAAGGTACAGCTCTTTACATACCTCTTGCAATAATTTCTTTCCACCCTGCATTTATACTGTTATCGGGAAGTATAAACAATGATATATTGTCTGTAGCGTTTATGCTCGGTGCGGTTATAACAACGCTGAAATGGTACGAAAATCCGACAATGAAAAATATTCTGAAAATTGCCGTCTGTATCGGACTTGGTATGATGACTAAACTTTCAGCAGCACTTGTTGCACCGTCTGTGGCAATAATATTTCTTATAGTCTTTATAAGGAAAATCAGAACTGACGGAAAAAAACTTCTCATACAGTTCCTTGCGTTCGCAGGGGTATGCTGTCCGCTTGGATTATGGTACGGAATACACAATTTTATCAAATGGAAAATTCCCCTTACATACGTTCAGGAACTTGACAAAGGAATGCTTCAATACATAGGGAATCAGAATTTTCTGTCAAGAATAACTGATTTTTCACCAAAACAGTTCCGAAGTGTTTTTATACAGTGGGCATATGAAGAAAACGGTGAAGTAATGGGATATAACGAATATAATCCGCTTGTTGCCATACTGAAAAGCTCATTGTTTGAAGAAGGTATAAATGAGGGTTGTTTTCCTGAAAATTCATTCATGAACAAAGTGGCAACAGTATTTTTCATTATAGGCACTGTTATTGCCCTGTACGCATTTATTGCCATGATAATAACGTGCTTCAGAAAATGCAGAATGAACACCGACGAAAAAATATTCTTTGTAACGTTCTACATCACAATGATGATTAATTTCTATAAGATGTGCTATGATTACCCTTTCACTTGTACAATGAATTTCAGGTATATTACACCAACTGTTATTACAGGAGCTTTATTTACAGGAATAATTTCAGATAAAATCATTTCACATAAGACAAAAGCCGGCAGAATAGCCATATATATTACGGAAACAATGACATTGCTGTTTGCATTATTCACAGTAATTATTTATCTTGCTGTCGGTTGTATGTCCGAATAAAACAGAACATAAAAAAGCCTGTAAATTCATTTCTGAAAATACAGGCTTTTCTGTTAACTAAATATTCTTTCCGAGTTCATAGGCTTTTTCAGGATAATCAGTCTTTTTAAGTGCGTCAACGTCACCGCAGTCCACACCGATAACCGTGCCTGCAATTTCCCATTCAAGAAAATTCGCCATTCCTCTGAAAGACGCAACAGCACCTTCAGCTGATTCCATGGTATCATCAGCCATTGTTATCATCAGTACAGTTTTTTTATTTCCGTGAAGTGCCGAGTCATTGGCATAAAAACGGTCTATTACTGTGCGAATCTGTGCATTCATAGCATAATAATAAATCGGTGTTACAAATACAACTGCGTCTGCCGTAAGAAGAACGGGATTGAGTTCTTCCATATCGTCTTTGAATACACAGCCTGTATCCGTATTATGACACTTTTCACACGCAATACATGGGTGTACTTTTTTAAACGCCGAATCAAAACGAAATACTTCGTGTCCCGATTCTTCCGCACCTTTTATAAACTGCTCCGTCAGAAGTGATGTCGTGCCGTTTTTGTGGGCACTTCCTGTAATCATCAGTATTTTCATTATTAATCCTCCTTATTTTTATATAGTTCAACCATACGGACTAACACATTACCATGTGACATATGATGTATGGTCTTTCCATAATCATACATCAAGACTTTCAGCCCATTTTTTCAGGTCTGCAACAGACTGACCGCCGTTAAGAAGTTTCCCCTCTTTTATAACCGTATTGTCGGAAACACTGCATTTCAGTTCCTCAACTGTATTTCCGAAACCGCTTCCGCCTGAAGTAGCAAAGAGAACAATTGTCTTTCCCGAAAAATCATAACTTTCAAGAAACGTGTTTATAATTGTCGGTGCAACATACCACCAGATAGGAAAACCTAAGAAAATCACATCACAGTCTGCAATATCCGCATTTTTATCCGCAATTGCAGGACGGATTGTCTTGTCATGCATCTCAATGTAATTACGGGAGTTTTTGTCCGTCCAGTCAAGGTCAGCACCGGTATAAGGTGTTTCAGGTCTTATTTCGTAAAGGTCAGCACCTGTTGCATCGGCAAGTTTGCCCGCAACATCTGCGGTCACACCGCTTGCCGAAAAATATGCCACCAACTTCCTGCTCATTTTACATACTCTCCCTTAAAATTTTTACAATTTCGTCATGATTCAGCGTCTTGTAACCGCCCTCACAGATAAATGAACCGTCTGCGATACCGTCGAGCATATCCTCAGTAACCCCGAGTTCACTGATATTCATTACAAGTCCGATTTCCTTCATCCATGATTCCATTGCACACAATCCTTCGGAAGCTGTTTCCTCGTCTGTTTTGCCGTCAGGATTAACGCCCCATACATTTACAGCAAAACGTTTAAATTTTTCAAGACCGTAAGGCATTATATGGCGGTAATATGCCATAGAAACAGCAGAAAGCGTCATACCGTGAGTTGCGTCAGTATACGCACCTATAGACTGTCCAATCATATGAACCATCCAGTAAGTCGTTTTTCCCTTTGCTACCATTGTATTCAATGCCCATGTGGCTATCCACATAATATTACTGCGTGCTTCATAATCTTCCGGATTCTTCACCGCAATACGTGAACTATGAATAAGCGACTTCATAAGTCCTTCCATGACATAATCGGACGTACAGTCATCTGAATCGGAAAAATACTGCTCTGTGATATGATTCATAATATCATAAAATCCTGCTGTCATCTGATATACGGGCAACGTGAAAGTATATACGGGATTCATAATTGAAAATTTCGGGAAAACGTTTTCACCGAAAACATGACCTATTTTAAGCTTTGTTTCGTGGTTTGTAATAACCGCACCGCCGTTCATTTCCGAACCTGTTCCGACCATTGTAAGAATACAGCCAACAGGAATAATCTTATTATTCACATCTTCCATACGCAGATAATATTTATCCCACGGGTCATCTTCACAATAAACCGATACAGACAAAGCTTTTGCATAGTCACATACAGAACCTCCGCCCACTGCAAGAATCAGGTCAATATTATTTTCCCTTGCAAGCTTACAACCTTCGTAAAGCTTATCAACCGTCGGATTCGGCATAACACCTGAAAGTTCAATGATATTCTTTCCGCAGTCAGTAAGTATTTTTACCACGTCGTCATAAAGACCTGACTTTTTTATTGAACCTCCGCCGTAAGTAAGCAGAATATTTTTTCCGTAAACGGAAAGTTCCTCACCGAGATGCTGTAATGAATCCTTTCCGAAATGAATACGTGTAGGATTACAATAAGTAAAATTTCCTAACATAAGATACCTCCTGCTTTATTCTTCAGAATTATATACTTCTTTTGCCATACGCAAAGCCGCCCATGCTTTCGGCCAGCCCGCATAAAAAGCCGTATGAGTCAGAATTTCCGCCATTTCTTCAGCCGTTACACCGTGATTTTTTGAATTCTGAATATGAAATTTCAGCGAACTGTCAAGGATTCCGATTGCCATAAGCGAAACAACCGTTATAATACTGCGTTCCCTTGCGGAAAGCTGTTCCTCTCTTGACCATACTTCACCAAAAAGTACATCATCATTCAGTTCTGCGAATTTCGGGGCAAAATTTCCCATTTCATCTCTGCCGGCAGTTACTTTTGCCATAAAAATTCCTCCTTTTTTAATCATCAAATCTTTTTTTGTCAAGCGTCTTTATCATCTTTGCAGGATTCCCGACAACAACAGCATAGTCAGGCACGTCTTTCGTCACAACCGAACCTGCTCCTACAATAGCGTGTTTTCCTACACATACACCCGGAAGAATTGTTGCACCTGCTCCAATCCATGCACCTTTTTTTATAAGAACAGGTTTACAGGTAAGCACCATTCTGTCATAAGGGTCATGATTGTTCGATATAAATTGGGCATTTGCCGCAATCTGTACATCATCTTCAATTGTTATACCACTACGTGCCATAAAAAGAACGTTGCCGTTGATAAAAACGTTTTTTCCGATTTTTACATTTTCGGGACATGACATTGAACTTAACGGAGAAGAAACAAAACTCCCCTCTCCTATGTTCCCTCTAAATAACTCTTTCAGAAGTTCCGTATACTCTGCTGTCATAGGCATAGTATGATTCAGTTTAAAAAGAATCTCCCTGTTTTTCCGGGCTTCTTTCATTCCGTCGGGATTCGGGATTCTAAGGTCAACTCTTGTTTCTTCACATTCCATTAATTCTGTCCTCCTGAAATATTATATTTTTTATGCTGTTATTATATCATCTGAAGTTAACTCTAAGTCAAGTATATATTTACAATTTCCACATT
>DETU01000063.1:8058-8685 GCA_002362175.1 Ruminococcus sp. UBA3280 | reverse complement strand
TCCCAGCTGAGCTAAACCCCCATTGCTTTCTTAGTTTTTGTCGTCTTGTCCCTGACGACGTATATTATTATAGCACAGGTTTTCTGATTTGTCAAGCATTTTTTTGAAAAAATTTCAGTTTTTTTGAAAAAAATTTCAGAAAGACGATATATCTGCACAAATCCGTTCAAAAAAATTCCCAAAATTCTTGATTAACCTATTATATCCTTGTCAAAAAGCCTTATAACGTCCATTTTAAGAAAAGCATGACATTCCTTTTCAAGCATGGGGTCATCTGTGAGAATTTCTTCCGCACATTCACGTGCCTTGTTCATAACTTCATTACTGCATGAGATGTCGGCTATTTTCATTGGCGGAAGTCCGTGCTGTGCATTTCCGAAAAAATCTCCCGGTCCACGCATTTTTAAATCTTCCTCCGATATTTCAAAGCCGTCTGTTTTGGACGACATTATTTTCATTCTGTGCAAACATTCTTCAGAAGTATTGTCTGTTATGAGTATGCAGGTACTTTCAAACTGTCCACGTCCCACACGTCCCCTGAGCTGATGAATCTGTGAAAGTCCGAAACGCTCGGCGTTTTCTATGACTATAACCGCCGCATTCGGAACGTCCACACCGACTTCAACA
>DETU01000063.1:668-7777 GCA_002362175.1 Ruminococcus sp. UBA3280 | reverse complement strand
GGAACGTCCACACCGACTTCAACAACAGTCGTACATATAAGCACATCTATTTTTCCGTCACGGAAATCATTCATAACCCTGTCTTTTTCGGCGGGTTTCATTTTACCGTGAAGCAGTTCTGTTCTGTATCCTTTTAGGTCACATTTAACGGCATTTTCTGCATATGACTTTACCGCAAAGAGTTCACTTTCGCTTTCCTCAATCATAGGACATACAACATAAGCCTGTCTGCCCTCTGCAAGACGTTCACGAACGAATGTAAAAGCCCTGTGACGCATTTTTCCCGTAACAGCATAAGTCTTTATAGGCTTTCTTCCTTTTGGCAACTGTGCTATAACCGAAATATCCAAATCTCCGTAAATGATAAGGGCAAGGGTTCTCGGTATGGGAGTAGCCGACATTACAAGCTTATGAGGAGTATTGCCCTTTTCTGCGAGAGCCGTCCTCTGTGCGACACCGAAACGGTGCTGTTCATCTGTTATGACAAGACCGAGTGACTTATATTCAACATCTTTCTGTATAATGGCATGAGTTCCCACAATAACATTATATTCCCCATCTGCTATTTTTTTATAGATTTGAGTTTTTTCCCTGCTTTTCAGAGAACCTGTAAGCAGACATACTTTAATTCCGAACGGTTCAAGAAAACCGCTTAAAGTCCTGTAATGCTGAACTGCAAGTATTTCAGTGGGAGCCATAAGTGCGGACTGTACACCGTTTCTTGCCGAAAAACAACAGGCAATCGCAGCAACAGCGGTCTTTCCGCTTCCCACGTCACCCTGTAAAAGCCTATTCATAGGAGTATCACGGCAAAGGTCATTTATTATTTCAACGGACGCTTTTTTCTGGTCGCCTGTCAGTTCAAAGGGCAGACCTTTTACAAAGTCCGAAATTTTAACGGAACTGTCCATTTTAAAACCTGTACGTATTCTTGCACGGTTTTTCATAATCAGCATACCAAGCTGTAATTTAAGAAGTTCATCAAAAGCAAGTCTGCGGCGTGCCTTGTCCGCAGAAACATTGCTGTCGGGAAAATGAATATTTTCAAGAGACCACATCAGCGGACAAAGATTATATTTTGTCCTGATACTTTCCGGTAAAGTTTCAAAAGGTTCACTTTTCATAAAGTCAAGAGCCTGTTTCATATCTGTACGTAATATATTTACAGTAAGTCCCTGAGTAAGCTTATATACAGGCTGTATGAAATTTTTTTCACTCGAATGTATATAGACCGGTGAAGTTATTTCCTTTCCGAAAAGATTTTCCGTTACTTTTCCATACATATAATATTCATAACCCGTTCTCAGATACTGAAAGGCATAGACATTATTGAACATAACAATAGTTATATCGTCAGTTCCGTCGGTTGCGACCGCCTTACAGACAACTAGCTTATTTCTTATTGCCTGTGGCTTTGATTTGCTTTTTATTTTAAGTTTAAGACAGTTATATTCATTTACTGATGAATTCTGTATTGTAACATTACAGTGAAAATCAAGATAATTTTTCGGAAAATGGCACAAAAGGTCATAAACTGATTTTATACCGAGTTTCTGATATTTTTCAGCTTTTACAGACCCGATACCCTTTAAAGTTTCTATTCCGCCGAAAAGTTTTTCAGGCATAATTTCTTTACACTCCATTTTATATAAAATCAGGGACGAACAAAGTCCGTCCCGTGAAAACAGCTTTAAATTTTGAGATTATCTCTGTTCGCAGATAAGCTTGATAGCGGTTCTTTCCTCGCCGTCAATCTGAATATTAGCGAATGCGGGAATACAAATAAGGTCAATGCCAATCGGTGCGAGATAACCTCTTGCGATTGCTATTGCTTTTATAGCCTGATTTGCAGCGCCTGCTCCTACTGCCTGAACCTCAACTGCTTTCTGTTCTCTGATAACTCCGGCGATTGCTCCGGCAACAGAATTTGGTGATGAATGTGATGAAACTTTTAAAACTTCCATGATAATGACCCTCCTGCATTTCAATGTTGTGTGCCTTTCAGACACGTAATATCGGATAATACCCGACAGATATATTTTAACACACAAAAACGGATTTGTCAATTGAGAAAATGAAAATTCCGGTCTGTATACTTAATTTTTGTATATTATCTTATAATAATACGTTCAATTTTGTGCGATTTGCCCGATTTTTCATCAAACGCAACAATAACACCGCAAAGAAAACATTTTCCCTCCGCCTCTCTGAAACGTACAGGCATACGGAATCTCAGCCTGTCAACAGCAGGTTTTATTTCCACTCCGAGACATGACCTTTCAACACCCGTCATTCCTGCATCTGTAATATAAGCAGTGTGTCCGTCAATAACAGTTTCGTCGGCTGTCTGCACATGGGTATGAGTTCCGAAAACACCCGTTACCTTTCCGGTCAGATGATAACCCATAGCCTTTTTTTCAGAAGTAGCCTCTGCATGAAAGTCCACAAATATATTTTTTGTATCAATTTCCGTAAGAATCTCGTCAATTTTTGTAAAAGGATTGTCAAGCGGGTCAAGATAAACCGTCCCCATAAGATTGACCACAGCAACAGAATAAGCACCCATATCAAGAATACATACACCTTTTCCGACACAAGCCCCCTCGGGATAATTTGCAGGTCTTATAATATAGTCTCTTTCATATATATCAAGTTCGTCCCTGCGTCTGAAAGCGTGGTTTCCTGTAGTTATGACATCAGCACCCGATTTTATCACCGATTCCGCCGACAAGCTTGTAACACCGTTTCCCTGTGCGGAATTTTCCGCATTGACAACAGTTATATCAATATTATATTGTCGTTTTATCTGCGGTAACTTTGCGGAAAGAAAATCACAACCAGCCTTTCCTACAACATCACCTATAAAAAGTAAATTTTTCATTGTTTTCTCCTTTATATTTATTCAAAAATCATTTCTATTCCTTTTTTATAAATCAAAGACCAACTTTCAAGTTTTGTACCGCTTACCATTTCTGTCATATCATACAACTTTTGTATCAGTTCAGAACCTGATATGCTTTTTTTATAGTTTTCATTTTCATATAAATCATTTTCACACCATTCATAAATTTCATATGGTCTGTTCTCTGAATCTATTCCCCACTCATAGCACTCCAAAGGGCCAAAAGAAACTTTATGTATTAAAACTATACTGCCGTTTTTATCGGGAGTAAGATTCGGTTTATTATAAAACCACCTGTCTACTATAAGCGTATTATTTAATATTTCCTTTTTCATAATATTCCCTTAGCATTTGCACGTATTTTAAAAAATGTACGAATTACTTCCCCCTCATTTTCAATACCGTTCTTCATGGACAACAAACGCCTTTTACCTGTCCGACTATCAAGAAGTGCAAATACTCTTACAATGGCGTTTTCACTGGAAAGACTTTTTTCTATTGACTGATTGTCAAATTCATCAAAAGCCCTGTAAAAGCAACGCTGGTCAAACTGTCCGAATTGTAAAGCTATATCATCTATAATAGGAAACTCCCATGCTGAAACTCTTATTTTAAAATTTTCGTCTTTCGGGAGCAGGTGTGCCTTGCTCCACTGTTCCCAGTAACTTCCTTCTATTATTTCCTTGCCGTCAAGCAGAATGGAGGCACGCCCCTCGTGGTCGTGACATTTTCTGTAGCTTGTCACAAAATATCGGATATGACCTTTAAGTGAATCAGCAAGATATTCTTTTTCAAGCTTATGCCTTACAGCAGACCATGTATTCATAAAATCAACCCCTTGCTTTTATTTACAATAATTATATCACACAAATCCACATAAAGCAATATCCTCACAAAAAAGAAACTTCCGTCGCAAAGGACGGAAATTTCTCTTATTTATAAATCAGTCATCACTATAAAGAACCGTAAGCTTTTTAAGATAATCATACCTGTTCTTTGCGTTTTCAACGGCACTGTCAAAAAGTTCCTCTGCTCTTTCAGGATTCTGTGTCATAAGCGAATTGTAACGTACTTCACCCATGAGGAAATTTATATATTCTTCGGTATCAGGTGCTTTTGAATCTATTACAAACGGATTCTTACCCTCAGATTTAAGTGTGGGATTATACCTGTATAAATGCCAGTAACCTGCTTTTACAGCTTTCTTTTCTTCTTCCATTGACGTTGACATACCCGATTTTATACCGTGATTAATACAAGGAGCGTATGCAATTATAAGTGACGGACCGTCATAAGCCTCTGCTTCAGAAATAGCTTTTATACACTGGTTCATATCCGCACCCATAGCAACATGGGCAACATATACATATCCGTAATTCATAGCCATTCCTGCAAGGTCTTTTTTCTTTATGGACTTTCCTGCTGCTGCAAATTTCGCAACCGCACCCGTCTGAGTAGCCTTTGAAGCCTGACCACCCGTATTTGAATAAACTTCCGTATCAAATACGAGTACGTTTACATTTCTTCCCGAAGCAAGAACATGGTCAAGACCGCCAAAACCTATATCATAAGCCCAGCCGTCACCGCCGAAAATCCATTGTGATTTTTTGCTTAAATAATCTTTTTCGGCAAGTATAGCCTTTGCACTGTCACAGTCACACTTTTCAAGCACAGAAACAAGCCTGTCAGTTGCGTCACCGTTTTTCACACCGTCGTTATATGTTTCGAGATAATCGTCAATTGCCTTAATAATTTCGGATTTTTCAGTATTTTCTTTAAGTTCCTTTATTTTTTCAAGTACTCTGTCTCTGAGTGTCTGAGTAGCGAGATACATACCGTAACCGAACTCCGCATTATCTTCAAAGAGAGAATTTGCCCATGCAGGACCTCTGCCCTTTTTATTGAACGTATACGGTGTAGACGGTGCAGACCCACCCCATATTGATGAACAGCCTGTAGCGTTGGCTATCAACATTCTTTCACCAAAAAGCTGTGTAACAAGTTTCGCATACGGAGTTTCACCGCACCCTGCACAAGCACCCGAAAATTCAAGCAAAGGCTGTCTGAACTGTGAGCCTTTGACCGTTTCTGCTTTGAACTTTGCAGAAACTTCCGCTTTTTCGTCGATTGTTCTTCCATAACTGAAAACTTCCTGCTGTTCTTCCTGTGATTCAATCGGCATGAGTACAATAGCCTTATTCTTTGCAGGACATATATTTTCACATACTCCGCAACCCGTACAGTCAAGAGGAGAAACGGTAATCGAGAATCTAAGACCGTTCAAAGCAGGTCTGAATCCAACGGTTTTCATAGCAGACGGAGCGTTTTCCACTTCCTGCTCGGTAAATGCAACAGGTCTTATAACCGAATGAGGACAGACAAACGCACACTGATTACACTGTATACAATTCTCAGGAATCCAGCACGGAACTTTTACGGCAATTCCACGCTTTTCAAAGTTAGCCGAACCCTGTGGCAAAGTACCGTCCGCCATATCCTCAAATACCGATACGGGAAGCTTGTCGCCGTTCTGCGTGTCGCAAGGTATCTGAATATTGTTTACAAAGTTCTCAAGCTTCTTGTTTTCACAGGTTACCTTCTCCATACCCACAGGAGAATCGGGAGCGTTTTTCCAGTGTTCAGGAACGTCTATTTTAACGATATTCTGCCAGCCGGCATCTATGGCGTTGTAATTTTTTTCAATAACGTCCTGTCCCCTTTTGATGTAAGTCTGTTCAGCTGCTTTTTTCATGTAGCCAAGAGCGTCATCAAACGGAATGATATTGGCAAGCTTAAAGAAAGCTGATTGCAAAATGGTATTTATTCTTTTGCCCATTCCCGTATCTTCTGCTATCTTTATACCATTTATCGTGTAAAAATTTATATTATTCTGTGCTATATAACGCTTTGTCTGACCTGAAAGGTGTGTTTCAAGTTCCTCCGCACTCCATATTGTATTGAGTAAAAAAGTACCATTAGGCTTTATATCCGAAACCATATCATACTTATTTATATAACTCTGATTATGACACGCAACAAAATCAGCCTTGTTAATAAGGTAAGTGGACTTTATCGGAGTTTTTCCGAAACGCAGGTGAGAGATTGTAACACCACCCGATTTCTTTGAATCATACGAAAAATAAGCCTGCACATATAAGTCTGTATGGTCGCCGATTATCTTTATTGAATTTTTGTTAGCACCGACAGTGCCGTCAGAACCCAGTCCCCAGAATTTGCAGGAAGTTGTACCGACGGGAGCGGTGTCGGGATTTTCTTCAATCGGCAACGAAAGATTTGTGACATCGTCATTTATACCTACAGTAAAGCGTTTTTTCTCCTCATTCCTGAAAACCGCAATAATATGAGCAGGAACGGTGTCTTTTGAACCAAGACCGTAACGCCCCGTAAACACGGGAATATCATTGAATTTTGTGCCTTTCAGAGACGCAATTACATCAAGATAAAGCGGTTCGCCTGCTGAACCTGATTCCTTTGTCCTGTCAAGTACGGATATTCTTTTTACACTGTCAGGAATAGCCTCAACAAGCTTGTCGCACGCAAAAGGTCTGTACAGACGTACCTTTACAAGACCGTATTTTCCTCCTTTTGAATTGAGATAATCAACAGTTTCGCTGACAGTGTCGTTTACAGCCCCCATTGCAATAATAATATGTTCAGCATCTTCCGCACCGTAATAATTGAAAAGTTTATAGTCAGTACCGATTTTTTCATTTATTCTGTCCATATAATCCTGAACAATATCAGGCAGAACATCGTAATATCTGTTATGAGCTTCACGAACCTGAAAGAATATATCGGGATTCTGTGCAGAACCTCTCAAAACAGGACGTTCGGGGTGAAGTGCGTTGTCACGGAAACGCTGTACTGCTTCTTTGTCAAGAAGTTCATAGAGAGTGTCATAATCCCAAACTTCAACTTTCTGTATTTCGTGGGACGTTCTGAAACCGTCGAAAAAGTGCATAAACGGAACACGGCCCTTTATGGAGGCAAGATGAGCGACTGCACCCAAGTCCATAACTTCCTGCGGATTTGCAGAACATAACATAGCATAACCTGTCTGACGGCAGGCATATATGTCAGAGTGGTCTCCGAATATACTAAGTGCGTGTGAAGCAACACATCTTGCTGTAACGTTCATAACGTTCGGAAGAAGTTCTCCTGCGATTTTGTACATATTGGGAATCAT
>DETU01000063.1:0-379 GCA_002362175.1 Ruminococcus sp. UBA3280 | reverse complement strand
GATTTTGTACATATTGGGAATCATAAGGAGAAGCCCCTGTGAAGCCGTGTATGTAGTTGTCAATGCACCTGCGGCAAGCGAACCGTGAACCGTACCGGCTGCACCTGCTTCCGACTGCATTTCGGCAACCGTTACAGGCTGACCGAAAAGATTGGTTTTTCCCATTGCAGACCAGCTGTCAGTCATTTCAGCCATAACCGACGACGGTGTTATAGGATAGATAGCGGCAACATCGGTAAACGGATATGAAACCCATGCAGCAGCATTATTTCCGTCCATAGTTTTCATCTGTCTTTTTATCGCCATAATAATACCTCCTCCGAGCATATAAATATTCTAAGTCATTATAACATATATTTTAGACTTTGTAAATAACTTT
>DETU01000066.1 GCA_002362175.1 Ruminococcus sp. UBA3280 | reverse complement strand
AAAATTACTTTAATCTGTGATATAATGTATTGAGTGTATATAAATACATATATTTATTTTTGAAAAAGAATGGAGATTTGTGTATGAACAAAACTATTAATTTACAGGACGTGTTCCTTAACCAGTGCAGAAAAGACAAGATTATGGTGACTGTTATCCTTACAAACGGCTTTCAGTTCAAGGGAATGATAAGAGGTTTTGATGGCTATGTTGCTATTTTTGACTGTGACGGCAAACAACAGCTTGTTTACAAGCACGCTATCTCAACAATAATTCCCGCAAGAGCTGTTTCTATTCTCGACGTATCTGAAAAAAACGACTGAGACGGTGATGTGAATGCGTTCTAATAAATCGGACAGCGGAATCATTGTCAAGATTCTCAGGAATGCAGTTCTGATTTTATTTTTTGTTATTTTTATAAGCATAGTCTATAATTTCCGTAATAAAGAAACTACTACGGAATCTGCTCTCATGGCGGAAGCTACATCTTCAAAGACATTGAGAGGTGTATTTATAAGGGACGAGCAGGTTAAAAGATACAGCGGAAACGGTGTACTGAGCTATAGTGTTTCGGACGGCGGAAAGCTCGGCATGGGAAGCATTATTGCGGAAGTATATCCTACCGATGCCCAGATAAGCATAAACAGAGAAATAGACAGGCTTGAAAAGGAACTTGCCATACTGGAAAAAATACAGAATCCGGGTACGCTTGAATCTGCACAGCCTTTGAATCTCTCGGCAAGTATTGAGGAAAATTTCCGTAATTATATATACTGCCGTGATATAAAAGACTATGAAACGGTAAAATCCGATATTGATACACTTCTTGTCGAAATGAGTACATATCAGATTATTACGAATGAAGTGACCGACTTCAATCAGCAGATTGCAGATATAAATGCCGAACTTGAACAGCTCCGTCAGCAGTCTGTACAGCCTGTTGAGATTATAAGTTCCGAACGTCCTGCCTACTTTGCAAGCTACTGTGACGGATATGAAGAACTTCTCTCAACCGACACAATCGGACAGCTTACTATTGAACAGCTTAAAGGTATTGAGGATAAAAAAGAAACTGATAACACTGTTGTAGGGAAACTTATTGGTGACTACAACTGGTATCTTGCCGGAATAGTTGATAATTCACGTAAAGAATATGAAGCAGGTAAATGGGTAAGTCTGCGTTTTGAGACTTCGGCAGATACATATGACGCTGAAATAGTTGACATACGTGATGAAGGCAATCCCGAAGAAAGTATAATAGTTATTGTGTGCAGTCAGTTCAATGAGGAACTTGTTCAGCACAGGTGTGAAAATGTTGAGCTGATAATGGGTAATTACAGAGGACTGAAAGTTCCGAGAGAAGCTATAAGATTCAAGGATATTCAGGAAGAAACTTCTGAAAGTACCGACGGAACGGGAACGGTTTCCGAAAGTGTAAACTATAAGGGTGTCAATATTTTAAAAGGCGAACAGGTTGAATTTAAAAAAATTGATGTTATATATGAGGGAAGCGATTACGTTCTTTCCGCAGTTCATGAGAACGACAACAGCTATCTCTCACTTTATGATGATATTATGATTGAAGGTGTTGAATAAAGTGGAGAATAATTTCAGTTATATCGACGAAAACCTCCGCATTATACGTGAACGCACAGGTGAGGCTTTTTCAAAATACCGCTCTCCTGAAGATACGGTGCGTATTATGGCAGTTACAAAGACAGTAGCTCCCGAAGCGGTCAATCATGCCGTTTTTCTCGGACTTGACCTTCTTGGTGAAAATCGTGTTCAGGAGTATCTTTCCAAAAAGGATACATATGAAAAATCGGCGGAAGTTCAGTTTATAGGAAGTCTGCAAACAAACAAGGTAAAATATATAATAGATTCAGTAAGTATGATTCAGTCTGTTGACAGTCTCAGACTCGGTGAAACAATCAGCCGTCTTGCCGTTAAGAGTAATAAGGTAATGGACATTCTTTGTGAAGTAAATATCGGCGGTGAAGATTCAAAGGGCGGTGTTTCCCCGTCCGGACTGAATGAACTTATTGACCGGCTTGTTCAGCTTGAGGGTATACGCATAAGAGGTCTCATGACAATCCCCCCTCCGTCTGAAAGCGATATTTTTTTAGGAAGAATGCAGGAACTTTTCAATAAAACTGCTTCTGACAAAGAGGACATAGTTTCAATGGACATACTTTCAATGGGAATGACCCACGATTATACCGAAGCGGTTAAATTCGGTTCTACTCTTGTAAGAATAGGAACAGGACTTTTTGGAGCAAGGGACTACAGCAGAAAATAAAATCAAAGAACTTTTACCGTTATTTGTCCCATATTCTTTCAGGATAATTGTCCGTTCACGGAATACTCCGCATTTATTCCGTGTGTAGAACAGATAAAATGAAATGCGGAGAAGGAGTATTAATATGAAAATAATTGACAATATCAAGGATTTTTTCTTTGCCGCCGAAGAAGATGATGACGACGAACAGGTTGAAATGCCTGCACCTGTACGTAAGCCGGTTGTTGAGCCGTCTCCCCAGCGTGCAGAAGCTGAAGAAGCACCCCCTCCGCCGCCTGTTCATGAAAACAGCAACAACAGTGAAAGAATGAGCGGAGGAAACGGTCGCAGAAATAAGGTGGTTAACATTCAGACAACAGCACAGCTTCAGGTGGTACTTGTAAAACCGTCGGCATTTACAGATGCAAAGCAGATTGCAGACCATCTTATTGCTAAGAAAACGGTAGTCCTTAATCTTGAAACGGCTTCTCCCGAAAACAAGAGAAGAATAATTGATTTTCTTGTTGGCGTTGCCTATGCAAACGGCGGAAGTCTTAAGCCTGTTGCAAACCTTACCTACATTATAACCCCCTATAATGTAGGATTTATAGGTGAGGACCTTGTGGGAGAACTTGAAAACAATGGTGTGTTTATCTGATGGACGCATCGTCTGATAAGTTCTTTTATGCAAGACTCAGCGACATTGTGAGCCGTTGTGAAAGAAGCGGAGCAGGTTGTTTTTCCTCTTTTCTTGATGAAAGGCAGTGTGCGGAAGCGGAGATGTGGTGTTCACGGAATACAGGCGGATTGATGTATACCCTATGGGGCGGACATAAGGACGCAGGACGTAAAATGCTTGCCGTCTATCCTGATTACTGTGAAGATTATATTTTTGAGAGTTTTCCGTTTAAGTGTCTTACTTTTACATACAGAAAAGAGGATAAACTAAGTCACAGGGATTTTCTCGGAACTTTCATGGGTATGCGTCTTAAACGTGAAGTAATAGGCGATATTATTACAGGTGAAGGCATTGCACAGGTTTTTGTGACAGACGTTGCCGCAAGGCTTATTTCTTCCACTGTTTCAAAAATCGGAAAAACAGGCGTAAAGTGCTTTGACGACAGACCTTTTGAAATGGAAATAAAACATGAATTTGTCAGTATAAGCGGAACTGTTGCGTCATTACGGCTTGACTGCGTTGTAAGTCTTGCAGTCAGACTAAGCCGTGAAAATGCAGCAAGACTTATCCGTTCGGAAAAGGTTGAAGTAAATCATTTTCCGGCAGAATCCGTTTCGGCAGAACTTCATAAAGGGGACATACTTTCCATAAGGGGCTTCGGAAGATTTATTCTTTCAGATATAGGAAGTCCCACAAAGAAAGACCGTATGCATATCAGTTTGAAAAAATTTGTTTAGAGGTGAAATAAATATGATTACTTCAAAGGACGTTAGAAACAAAAGATTTGAAAAAGCTGCTTTTGGTTATAAACAGGAAGAAATTGATGAATTTTTTGCACAGCTTGAAGCAGAACTTGACGAAATGGAACGTGAACGCAATGAAGCAAATAATAAAATTCAGGTTCTTGCGGATAAAGTCCGTGAATATATGAGAGACGAGGACGCTTTAAAGGACGCACTTCTTGGTGCTCAGAAACAGGGTCATCAGGTTATCAATGAGGCTCACGACAAAGCAGAACAGATTATAGCAGAGGCACAGGCAAAGGCAGATGCTCTTGAAGATGAAGCAGTCCGTCAGCACGCTATAGCTATGGAAAAGAACCGTGAGGAAATAGCAAAGGAAAAGGAAGCTCTCATTGAAGCACAGCAACAGGTTGCAGATTTTAAGAAAAGCCTTTTTGATGTCTATAAGGAACATCTTGAACTTATTTCAACCATGCCCGAAACATATGAGGAAGCTACAGGACAGGTTCAGCCGCAGACTGCCGAACAGATTGCCGCTGCTATAGTTTCGGAACAGACTGAATAAAAATATATAATTCCCTTACGGAAAATATGATGAAAGGAGGATTTTTCACAGAATTGTGAAAAATCACGGAAAAATGTCAGTAGATTACAATACTACCCTTAATTTACCAAAAACAGATTTTCCCATGCGTGGAAATCTGCCGAAAAGAGAACCTGCTACACTTGAAAAGTGGGAAAATGAAAGACTTTATTATAAGATGATTGAAAAGAATCAGGGTAAACCTTCCTATATCCTGCACGACGGTCCTCCGTATGCAAACGGTGAGATTCATCTTGGTACGGCTCTTAATAAAACCCTCAAGGACTTTATAGTAAAATATAAGAATATGAGTGGTTTCTGTGCTCCTTACGTTCCGGGCTGGGACACTCACGGTTTGCCGATTGAACTCAAAGCAATGAAGGCAATCGGTGTTGAAAACGGTGCAATTCCGCCTGTTGAACTCAGAAAGCACTGTCATGACTTTGCTATGAAGCACGTTGACAATCAGATGAAGCAGTTCAAGCGTCTCGGTACTCTCGGAGACTATGATGACCCTTATCTTACTCTTAAACCTGAATTTGAAGCACGTCAGATTGAAGTTTTCGGTGAAATGGCAAAGAGAGGCTATATGTACAAGGGACTTAAGCCTGTTTACTGGTGTCCCGACTGTAACACAGCTCTCGCAGAAGCTGAAATTGAGTATTCAAACGACCCGTGTCACTCTATCTATGTAAAGTTCAATGTTACAGACGACAAGGGCATTTTCAAGGGAATGGGTCTTGACCTTTCAAAGATTTATTTCGTTATCTGGACTACTACAACATGGACTATTCCCGGAAACCTTGCTATCTGTCTTGGACCTGAATATAATTATACACTTGTAAAAGCCAATGATGAATATTATGTAATGGCTGAAGAACTCGTCAAGACCACTATGGAAACAGCGGGTATTACAGAGTATACAACAGACGGTATTTTCACAGGTGCGGAACTCGAAGGCATAAAGACAAAGCACCCCCTTTACGACAGACTTTCTCCCGTTATTGTCGGTGACCATGTAACACTTGAAAGCGGTACGGGTTGTGTTCATACTGCTCCCGGTTATGGTGTTGAGGACTTTGAAGTGTGCAAGAAGTACGACGATATAGGAATTATCGTATGTGTTGACTCAAAGGGCAGACAAACAGCCGAAGCAGGTGAGTTTGAGGGTATGGATACAGATACCGCAAACAAGGCTATCGCAAAGAAGCTTGAAGAACTTAATGCACTTCTTGCTATTCAGAAAATCGTCCACCAGTATCCGCACTGCTGGAGATGTAACAGTCCTATTATCTACCGTGCTACTGAACAGTGGTTCTGTTCTGTCAACGGTTTCAAGGACGAGGCTATAAAAGCTATTGAATCTGTTCAGTGGATTCCCGAATGGGGCGAGGACAGAATAAAAGGCATGGTTCGTGACAGAAGCGACTGGTGCATTTCACGTCAGAGAACATGGGGTGTACCGATTCCGATTATTTACTGTAAGGACTGCGGAAAGCCGATTGTAAATGACGACACAATAAAGGCAATTGCCGACCTTTTCCGTGCGGAAGGTTCTGACGCATGGTGGACTAAGGACGTTAAGGAATTTATTCCCGAAAACGTAAAGTGTGAATGTGGCTGCGGTGAGTTCACAAAGGAATACGACATCATGGACGTATGGTTTGACAGCGGTGTTTCTCATTCTGCCGTAATGGAACAGCATAAGGGTCTTACATGGCCTGCTGACCTCTATCTTGAGGGGGCTGACCAGTACAGAGGCTGGTTCCAGTCGTCACTTCTTACTTCTGTAGTTTACAAGGGTTCTGCTCCTTATAAGGCTGTATGTACTCACGGCTGGGTAGTTGACGGACAGGGTAAAACCATGCACAAATCACTCGGAAACGGTATTGACCCGAGTGAAATCACTGACCAGTACGGTGCAGACATTCTTCGTCTGTGGGTTGCATCTTCCGACTATCATTCAGATATAAGAATTTCAAAGCCTATTCTCAGTCAGCTTTCAGACGCTTACAAGAAAATCAGAAATACAGCAAGATTCATTCTCGGAAATCTCGGCAACGGTAAGGGCTTTAATCCTGATACAGACAGTGTTTCTGATGATAAGCTTACAGAACTTGACAAGTGGGCTATGATGCGTCTTGACGCACTTATTGACAAGGTAAACGAGGGTTACAATGCTTTCGATTTTCATATTGCATTCCACGCAATACATAATTTCTGTGTAATTGATATGTCCAATTTCTATCTTGACATCATCAAGGACAGACTTTACTGTGAAAAGGAAGATTCCGAGTTGCGTCGTGCTGCTCAGACTACTATGTATAGGATTCTCAGTGCCGTTGCAAGACTTGCCGCACCTATTATCTCATTTACCGCTGAAGAAATTTGGGGATTCATGCCACATTCTGTAAACGACGATACACAGAGTGTATTCCTCAATCAGATGCCCGAAAAATCAGGCATTGAATTCAGTGCGGAATTTGTTGAAAAATGGAACTTTATTTATTCAACACGTGAGGCTGTTAACAAGGCTCTTGAAGAAGCAAGAAATGCCAAGACAATCGGCAAGTCACTTGAAGCGGGAATTGTTATTCATGCGTCCGCAGAGGATTATGAAAAATATAATGCACTTGCTGAACAGCTTGCGGAAATTCTTATTGTTTCGGACGTTAAGGTTGAAAAATCCGACAGCGAAACAGGTTTTGAAGTTGTAAAGGCAGACGGTGACAAATGTGAACGTTGCTGGTGTTATTCAAAGTATGTGGGTACAAACCACGAACACCCGACACTTTGTCAGAGATGTGTTACTGCTGTTGAAGTATAATTTTTGTATTATATTGCCTGCTGTCTGAACGTCGGCAGGCAGTATTTATTGAAAGGAAAATTAATGGCTGTTTTTCTTGTTATAATGATTGGCTTACTGGTTGTTGCCGACCAGCTTGTGAAAAACTGGGCAGTTAACGTGCTTCAGCCTGTAGGAAGTATGGATTTCATTCATTTCGGTGATTTTAAAATTATTGACCTGACATATCTTGAAAACGACGGTGCAATTTTCGGCAGTATGGCAGGACAGCGGTGGTTTCTTGTAGGATTTACCTCACTTGTGCTTGTTGCTGGAATTGTTGCGATGTTTGTAATGATGAAGCGGTCAAAACTGGTTGACGTTGCAATGGGGCTTTTTATTGCGGGAGGTATCGGAAACCTTATTGACCGTATACGTTTCGGTTATGTGGTTGATATGTTTGAAATAAAGCTTTTCAGGTTTGCGATTTTCAACGTCGCCGATATATGTATAACTTTAGCGGAAGTACTGTTGTTGGTTTATGTAATATTCATTTGTCCGAAAATCGAAAAGGCTAAACGGGAGGCAGAAAAAAATGCCTGAAATAATTAATCTTTCTGTTGGTGAGGAAAATTCAGGCGGAAGAATTGACAAATATATTTCTGATAATATTGAAAGTCTTACACGTTCAGCGGTGCAGGGACTTCTTGAAAAGGGAAATATTTTTGTAAACGGAAAAGCCGTGAACAAAAATTACAAGATAAAGTCAAACGACGATATTTCCGTTGAAATTCCTGAACCGCAGTGCATGGACGCTGTCCCCGAAAATATTCCGCTTGATATAGTTTATGAAGATGACGACCTGCTTGTTGTGAATAAACCCAAGGGCATGGTTGTACACCCTGCCCACGCAAATTATAACGGTACGCTTGTAAACGCTTTGCTTTATCACTGCGGTGAAAGTCTTTCGGGAATAAACGGTGTAATCCGTCCCGGAATAGTACACAGGATAGACAAGAACACAAGCGGACTGCTTATTGTTGCTAAAAATGACAAATCACACCTGCATCTTGCACAGCAGATTAAGGAACACAGTTTCACCCGTGAGTATGAAGCGGTTGCAACGGGTTATTTCAAAGAACCTTCGGGAACAATTGACGCACCTATAGGACGGCATAAGACCGACCGCAAAAAAATGTGCATAACAACCGAAAATTCACGGAATGCCGTTACGCATTATTCTGTTATAAAGCAGTATGGTGGTTTTGCATATGTACGTTTAAGGCTTGAAACGGGTCGCACACATCAGATACGTGTGCATCTTTCTTATATCGGACACGCTGTACTCGGCGATGACGTTTATGGAAAACCATACAGGGATATTGACGGACAGTGTTTGCACGCCCGTAAAATAGGCTTTATTCACCCGACTACCGAGAAATATATGGAGTTTACAAGTGAATTGCCCGATTATTTCCGAAAAATACTGAACAAAATTGAAAAAACTTGAAAATGAGGTGAAAATTTTGTTTGAAGATATATCAAAAGTTATTATTATGAGCGATATGGACGGTACTCTTCTTAATTCCGATAAAAAAATAACCGATAAAGACCGTCTTGCTATAGAAAAATTCATATCACTCGGCGGAAAATTTACAGTTTCTACAGGTAGGACTATGGAGGCTTTTGAACAGTACCGCCCTTTGCTGACACTGAATATGCCTGTTGTTCTTTATAACGGCGGAGTGATTTATGACTACAATTCAGAAAAAATTATGTATACCGAATATCTTCCCGACGATGCGAGAGCAATAACCGAAGAACTTTCGGAAGCTATGCAGGAAGCAGGTGGTGAAGTTCTCAAAATTGATAAAACGTATGTTTTCAGAAATACTTACTATCAGAAAATTCATACTGTTCTTTGCGGAATATCCCCGGAATATACCGAACTTTCTAAAATTGCCGACGGTGAATGGCTTAAAGTTCTGTTTGCCATGTCGCCTGAAGATATTCCAAAAATGGAAAAAATTATTTCCGAAAAAAATTACAGTACGGTTGACTTTGTGAAATCTTCAGGAATTTTTATCGAAATGCTTCCGCATAATATAAGCAAGGGGTCTGCACTTGACGAGTACAGAAAGCTTGACGGTATGAATGATTTTACGTTTGTTGCAATAGGCGATTTTGATAACGACATTGAAATGATTCAGTCTGCCGATTTTGGAGCTTGTCCCGCAAATGCAGAGGAATCGGTGAAAAAAATTTCTGATATTGTGCTTTCTGAAACCTGTGAAAACGGTGCGGTTGCCGAACTTATTGAATATATAATTGAAAAATGTAAATGCTGAATACGGCAATGCCGTTAAAATAAATAACGCATGGAGGTTACTATGGACGTATCTATCAAAAAGGATTTGCAGAAAAAAGCCTGCAAAGTAAGAATGGGCGTTATTGAGGGTACTTATAACGCTAAATCGGGACACCCCGGCGGTTCGCTTTCTATCAGCGATACACTCACTTATCTCTATTATAACAAAATGAATATTGACCCGAATGACCCCGAAAATCCCGACAGAGACAGACTTGTTCTTTCAAAAGGGCATACCGCTCCCGCACTTTATTCCGTTCTTGCACAGAAAGGTTATTTTCCCGAAGAAGAACTTAAATCACTCCGTCATATCGGTGCAATGTTACAGGGACACCCATGTATTCATATAACAGGTGTTGATATGTCAAGCGGTTCACTCGGTCAGGGAATTTCCGCAGCCTGTGGTATGGCTCTCGCAGGAAAACTCGACAATAAATCATATAAGGTCTATACAATTCTCGGAGACGGTGAAATTGAAGAAGGTCAGGTGTGGGAGGCAGCAATGTTTGCGTCTCACTATAAACTCGGAAATCTTGTTGCTGTTGTTGACAATAACGGTTTGCAGATTGACGGTCCTATAACTGAAGTTTGTTCTCCTGAACCGATTACAGATAAGTTTGCCGCTTTTGGCTGGCACGTAATCACTATTGACGGACATGATTTTGACGACATTGACCGTGCATTCACAGAAGCTGATACAGTAAACGATAAGCCCATTGTTATTATTCAGAAGTCGGTAAAGGGCAAGGGCGTTTCGTTTATGGAAAATCAGGTAGGCTGGCACGGTACAGCTCCCAACAAGGAACAGTATGAGCAGGCTATGGCTGAACTCAACGCACAGTTAAAGGAATTGGAGGACTGATAATATGGCAGATGTAATTAAAAAGGCTACCAGAGAAAGCTATGGTGAAACTCTCAGGGATTTGGCAGAAGAATATAAAGACTTGGTAGTTCTCGATGCAGACCTTGCAGCAGCTACCAAAACAGGCATTTTCAAGAAGGCATATCCTGAAAGATTCTTTGACTGCGGTATTGCAGAAGCTAATATGATGGGTGTTGCGGCTGGACTTGCAGCCTGTGGAAAAATTCCGTTTGCAAGTACTTTTGCAATGTTTGCGGCAGGACGTGCTTTTGAGATTGTCAGAAACTCAATCGGTTATCCGCACCTCAATGTAAAAATAGGTGCAACTCATGCGGGTATTTCAGTAGGTGAGGACGGTGCAACTCACCAGTGTAACGAAGATATTGCACTGATGAGAACTATTCCCGGAATGACAATTATAAATCCCTGTGATGACGTTGAAGCAAGAGCAGCCGTAAAAGCCGCACTTGATTTCAATGGTCCTGTTTATATGCGTTTCGGCAGACTTGCTGTTCCCGTAATCAACGATAAAGAGACTTATAAATTTGAAATCGGCAAGGGCGTTGTAATGAAAGACGGCAACGATGTGACTATTGTTGCTACAGGTCTTATGGTAAACGAAGCGGTGGAAGCCGCAAAGATTCTTGAAACAGAGGGTATTTCCGCAAGAGTTGTCAATATACACACAATCAAGCCTCTTGACAAGGAACTTATCTGTAAGTGTGCAAAGGAAACGGGCGTTATAGTTACGGCTGAAGAACATAGTGTTATCGGCGGACTTGGTTCAGCAGTTGCTGAAGCAGTAACAGAATGTTGTCCCGTACCTGTTGTAAAGATTGGTGTAAACGATGTTTACGGACATTCAGGACCTGCCGTTGACCTCCTTAAAGAGTTCGGATTGTCTGCTGAAAATATCGTAAACAAGACAAAAGAAGCTGTTAAACTCAAATAATTGTGATATATGGAACGGTATAAATGAAATAAGACAGACCTGCTTTTATGGCGGGTCTGCTTTTTTGTCAGAAAGATGAAAAATCGCAGAAAGTTCTTTACAGCGACGGAAAATTGTGATATAATTTAGAGTAATTACAGAAAAAAGGAGAGATAAATTTTTATGAACAAAGGAAGTCAGCGACGAAAAAAAAGAAAATACAGAGTTCGTTATGACCGTATTTTTGCGGTTTTGCTTGCACTGATTGTTATGAGTGTGGTTGTAACTTCATGTGTAAAGGGAATGTTGGGAAAAGATGATGATTCTGTTCCGAAAAATCCCGATAAGAATATTACAGCGGATATGTCCGGACAGACGGAAGAAAATGAGATAACAACAAGTCTGTCAGAAATCAGTACGGAAGTAACATCAGAGTCTTTGACAACTACAGGCGGAATTACTTCTGCTTTGACAACAACTACAACAACATCATCAACCGTTACTACTACTGAAACAACAACTTCAACTACCACCACTACTACATCAAAACGTGTTAAAGAATCACTTCCCAAAGGTTATACGACTGTTCCCGTAAGCAGTGCTGAAACGTACAGTGGTAATCTTGTAATGGTTAATGCAAATCATATATATCAGTTTCCGACGGACGATACTGAACTTGTAACGCTTTATGACCATATAAGTACGGAATATTACGGCGTAAGTGATTTGGTTATAAGTCTTGACGCTGAAGTTGTTGAACATCTTAACCAGCTTATGCAGGACTTTGCCGAAACTCAGTATAACACCGATATATTTATTATCGGAGGTTATCGTTCAGCAGAAGAACAGAATCAAAAATACAACTATGGTACTTCTTATACTATAGGCGGTTTTTCGGATTATCATACGGGCAGAAGTTTTGACATGGGTGTTTTCCCACAAGACGGCTCAAGTTCGGGATATTATTCACCTACAGGCGTTTATTCGTGGATAGACGAACACGCTTCAGATTACGGTTTTGTTTTAAGGTATCCCGAGGGCAAGGAAAATATTACGGGTGAAAAGGCAAGAACACAGACATATCGTTATGTTGGTGTTCCTCATTCCACATATATGAAACAGAATAACCTTTGTCTTGAGGAGTATATTGAGAAACTTAAATCATATACTACAAACAAGCCTCTTGAAATTTCTTCTGGAACAGGTCTTTATAAAGTTTATTATGTTGAATCCGATTACGACGATATGACGGATATCGGAGTGCCGAAAAACAGTGAATACGAGATTTCAGGAAATAATGAGGACGGATTTATTGTTACCGTCAAAGTTAACTGATAAACAGAAAGAGCAATTTTTTCATTGGTTCTTTTCTGAGATAATATGAACGGAGATAAATGTGAGAAAACTGGCAATGTTTGTCTGTACAGTATTATGTGCAGTAACTCTTTCATCATGCGGAAATAATGACAGGGGAGACGGCACGGGACATATGTATGATGTTTCGGTTCTCGGAAATCCCGAAAGTCTTGACCCTCAATATGCGACCGATTCGGCTTCCAATACGATTATAAAAAACCTTTACAGCGGTCTTATGTCAACCGATATCAACGGAAATATTCTCTGCTGTAACGCTGAAAGCTATACCGTTTCTCCCGACGGGCTTGAATATACTTTTAGTCTCAAACGGGATAACTACTGGTTTTTTGATGAAAATGACGACGATATAATTGACGACAACGAATATTTTCCCGTTACAGCAGGTGATTATGTTTTTGCTTTCCGCCGTATTCTCGACCCTGCAATGCAGTCGCCGTATGCGGAAAGTTTTTCGTGTATAAGAAACGGCAGTAATATTATTTCGGGAAAAGCTCTGCCCGAAACAGCCGGAGTAATTGCCGTTGATGATTATACACTGAATATTTCGCTTGATTATTCTTCGGCGGAATTTCTCGGTCTGCTTGCCACAAATGCGGCAGTACCGTGCAACAGGGAATTTTTTTATTCAACAAAAGGTCGTTACGGACTTGATGACCGTTCTGTAATGTCGAACGGAGCGTTTTTCGTAAGACAGTGGTTTTATGACCCCTACGGAGTCAACAATATTCTTTACATGAAGCGGAACGAAGTGAACCGCACCGAAACAAATGAAATATGTCCGTCATTTCTGAATTTTACTATTGAATCAAGTGAAGATGATATCCGCAGTATGTTCAAAGCGGAGCAGATTGAGTGCTTTACTACCATGAATACAGGCGGACTTAATTTAAATAAATATATTGTAAATTCTTCTGAAGCTATAACTCTCGGACTTATTTTCAATCCTGATGATGCATACTATTCAAATGAGAATATACGTAAAGCCCTTGCCCTTTCAATTGACAGAAAGGAAATTATCAAAGATACGAACAGTAGTGACATTAAGGAGGCATACGGAATAATCCCCCCTGCTGTGAAACTTCTCGGAAGAAGCTACAGGGAACTCGTAGCAGACGAGCAGTTTGAATTTTACAACATTGAAGAAGCAAAACGTTGTTTTGAAGTCGGTAAAGCTGAATTGCAGACGGAATCCCTCGACGGTGCAAAAATACTTGTTTGCAGTGGAACTGTAGACAGTAGTTATCTGCATAAGCTTTCACAGAACTGGCAGGAACTTTTCGGCTTTTATATCGGTATAGAGGAAGTTACTCCGACGGAATTTAGTCGTTGTCTTGCTGAAAAGGATTATACTATTGCACTTTATCCTCTTAATGCAGACTATGACAGCGGACTTTCTGTAATTGAACAGTTTGAAAAAAATGACTGTCTGAAATATGCGTCAGACGGTAGTGAAACTACAGACAGAATAAGAAAGTGTTCTGATATTTCTGAACTTGTTGACTGTTATTGTGCGGAAGAAAGCAGAATACTTGACAGTTACGGCTTTATACCGCTTTTTTATAAAAATTCCTATCTGATTATGCAGAACGACAACGAAGATATATTATATGACGCTTTTACAGGCTCACTTGATTTTAAGTATGCTAAAAATTACAGCTGATAAAAACAGGAACAGTAAAAATAATTCTGTTCCTGTTTTTTTATTTATCAACATTTTTGGTTATTTTCCTGTATTCAGAAGGAGTATAGCTGGTGTGCTGACGAAACTGTCTCATAAAATATGAATCACTGTCATATCCGCATTTTTCGGCAATTTCACTTATTGACAAATCAGTATTTTTCAGAAGTTCGCAGGCATATAATATACGGCTGTAAATTACGTCCTGACGGTAGGTCGTTCCGAAAGCAGTGTAATAAAGTCTGTGGAAATAAGTATGACTTATAGCCATATTATAGCATATTTCATCAGCAGACCATTCTTTCATCGGTTCTTCAAATATTGAATTTCTAAGGGCTTTGAGTTCCGAATATTTCGGAATACTGGGTATATCAGGCTTTGCAGAAAACATTTCGCTAAGTGAAATAAAGATTATTTTCATTGAAAGTTCCATAAATTCGGCATAATGTCTGCCCTTTGTCAGAAATGCCGACTTCATTGATTTAAGCGTTGATGATATTACAAAGTCATCTGTAATTTCAACAGGAACATCAATCGGAATATTCATTGAAACTATGTATTGTCTGTCTGCGGAAGAAGTCTGAAAATTCACATAGTCATATTTCAGAGAATTTTTATTTATCGGACGTATTTCCTGTCGGAAACCGTTGCTTAATATAATTGCTGAACTACCCGTGAACGTTTTGCTTTCACCGTCTGACGTAAATACTGTAGGTGACCTGAAAAGAAAAAAGGTGAAGTGAGGATTTCTTTCAATGCCTGAATAACTGTTTTTACGGCAGTTAAGATTTATCTTGTTTATTTTCATACGGTTAACCCCCCTTTGAAAAATGTTATTTTTATTATATCACAAAAAATATATTTTCTCAATAAATTATATCAGATTGAGAAAAAAT
>DETU01000072.1 GCA_002362175.1 Ruminococcus sp. UBA3280 | reverse complement strand
GGTAGAGCGCCACCTTGCCAAGGTGGAGGTAGCGAGTTCGAGCCTCGTAATCCGCTCCAATGCGGCGCTATAGCCAAGTGGTAAGGCGTGGGTCTGCAACACCCTGATCCCCAGTTCAAATCTGGGTGGCGCCTCTTTCAAGCATCTGATTATTTCAGGTGCTTTTATTTTTTGTTATTTCAAAGGAGTTCAACCGATATGAAAATTTTTTCTGCATTATGGTCGGATATAAAGTTTTTTTATTGGCTTTACTTTTTCCGTTGATAGCTGTAACGATAATTGCAATGGTTATGGGATTTTCAGATGTCATGCAAGATACTGTTTATACTGTTGTCGGTAATTTTATAGGAATAATTATTGCTGTCTTATATCTTGGGAAAAAAGAACTGAAAGTAAAAGAAGCGTTTAGAGTACCTGATATCAGTTTGTTTTTATCAGTGTTTATATTTCAGTTCTGCTGGCTGATTTTCAGCAATCAGTTTTTCTTTGTTATTTTTTCTGATGAAAGTGAAAATTATGAAATGTCTTTATTGACAGAAATCGGAACATTCACTCTTGTTCCGATTGTAGAAGAAATTGTTTTTAGATATGGTATGATTAATCTTGGAAGAAAATCAGCAGATATTTTTGTATCGTCTGCTTTAAGTGCCTTGATTTTTACTTTTGTACATTTTGCAAGTCTGCTCGCTTCTCTTTGTATATTCGGGTCGGCTGTATTTTATACATTAATATACTGTTTAACCGGTAATTTGATTTATACAATAGCTGCACACGCTTTGAACAATCTTTTTTGTACATCAGCATCTCCTTTAATTGAAGGTTTCATAAATGCTGAAACACCTGCTGAACTTGTTAATCCGTATTTTTTTGTTGCAATTGTTGGCATGATAATTTCTGCATTAATTATGATTGTCAGATTTAAAAAAATCAGGGAGTGATATTTTGAATTTCAGTGAAACAGTAGAAAATTTTCTCATAAAACTAAGAATGGACAATAAATTCAGTACTGATGATTATCAAAAAGTAAAATCCTTCTTATTGAGTAAAGTTTATGAATGGAAAAAATCAGGCAGTGTGCCGATTGAATATGTGGTTGAAATAGTATTCCTGATTGACCAGTTAGCAGGAGGTAGCCGTTTCTTTGATGATGAAACTGCACTGAAAGTTGAAGATGCCTGTCTTGAAATTGAGGATATTATAAACAACCTTATATAAAAATCCCCTGATTGTTTAAGGGGATTTTTTGTTATATTTTCTGTTTAAATTCTTTACCCCATTGTGCCATAGCGTCAAGAATGGGGGACAGGCTTACCCCTAATTCACTTAATGTATACTCAACTTTTGGCGGAACTTCAGGAAAAACTTTTCTTGTCAGCAGACCGTTTTTCTCCATATCACGAAGATTTGCGGTAAGAACTTTCTGAGAAATTCCATTTACTGATTTTTTCAGTTCTCCGAAACGTTTCGTACCGTTTAATAAATCACGTATAATCAGTACTTTCCATTTATCGCCGATTAAAGTCAGGGTTGTTTCAACGGGACAAGCAGGTAATTCTGTTTTATTCAGCATGGTGCAACATTCCTTTAATAGTATCAGATTGACTGTAACAGCCTTTAAGATACATTTTATCATATCTATATAAAAAAGTCAATAAAATTTTTACATGATTTTCCCGAAACGGTGTAATTGTTACTTTCAGGTAACTATGCCACAAAAAAGTGCCTACTTTACAGATGCAGAAATATGTGTTATTATATAATCACAGAAAGAGATTAAGCACTTGTCTCCTGAATCAATATTTTCGGAGGTATTGTTATGAATAAAAATGATTTTCAGAAAGTAAGTCTTAAAAAAGGCGAGATGAATGTATATGATTTTGGTGGAATCAGACTTCATGCCTACAAAACAAACGATTTTATCGACGACGAGGTTTTTGTTGTTGAGAAGAACGGAAAAGCTGTTGTTATTGAGTCGCCGTGCTTTTTTGACAACAACAAGGAACTTGCAGAATATCTGAAAGACCTCGAAGTTGAAGGTATACTTGTTTCTTATCACGGTGCAGGTGCAACTTTCCTGTCTGATGTTCCGAAATATGCAACACAGAATTCCGTTGATTATTCACTGAATAGTGGTGGAAAATCCCTTATTGATAACTTTACGGTAGCTTTCGGTGAAGTTTTCGATAATTCAGTACACAGAGTAACAAATATTATCGGTGAGGGAAAAATAACAATCGGTGGTATTGACTTTATAATAAAGCAGACAGCAGAAGCCTTTGATGTTGAAATTCCCGAAATAAACGCCGTCTATACACATATGCTCGGTCATGACTGTCATTCGATTGTTGGCGGTGCAGGTCATGCGGACGCAATAATCAATCAGCTTAATGAGTATATTGATAAGGGTTACGGACTTATTCTTACTTCACATTATACCCCCGAAGACCTTAAAGACACTCAGACTAAAATTGAATATCTTGAAAACCTTAAGTTAATTGCCGGAAGATGTGGCAGTGTGGAGGAGTTTAAGACGGAAATTCAGAAAGAATATCCGAATTACAGTGGTGGAAATTATCTTGATATGACAGCAGGCTTTTTCTTTGAATAAAACAAAAATCCCCTGATTATTCAGGGGATTTTTTATTATTGCTTAACAGCCACAGTTTTTGAAAAGGTTGCAGATAAGCTTAAAAAGTTCGTTACAGCACATATCGTCAGACCTCCTTATGTATTTTTACGTATCAGCTTAACATCCACAGTTCTTGAAAAGGTTGCAGATAAGCTTAAAAAGTTCATTACAGCACATATCTTAAACCTCCTTTATACATTTCCCTCTTGGGATATTTATATTATAGCACGCTCTTATAATTAAATCAATGCAAAAATAATGGAATAATAATTTACTGAAAATAACTGGTGATTTTCAATTTAAAATACATATTCCTATTGAAAGGTATGTAGCGAAAGTACTCCAAAGCAGGTAGGGGATATTTAAAAGTGCGGAAGCTTTTCTGACTTTTGAAAATGCAAAAATCATTATGCCGACAAGTATAAACAGAATTATTGAAACTATGGCAGCAAATGTAAAGAGTCTGAATCGGAAAAAAATTATACTCCATGAAAAGTTTACTGTCAGCTGAAATATATAGATTTTAAGAGAAGAATTTTTTCCGGTTTTGTAAATCATATATGCAGAAATTCCCATTATGGCATAAAGTATTCCCCATGTAACAGGAAATACGAGTGCAGGAGGTGAAAAAGAAGGTTTTATTATCTGTGAGTATAATACAGAAAAATCTCCTGCTATAAGTGCGGAAACTGCTCCTGTAAGTTCAGCGGTGATTATAAAAATCAGAAGGTCTGTTAAACTGAATTTTTTCATATATACTCCCTTATTTAAAGATAATAAATAAATATTCGGAAGTACATGAAAATATTACTTCAGAGGAATGATATTATTGAATACGGCATAGAATTTTATTGGTATATGCTTGTCTATATGGCACTTTCCGAAAAACCATTTTTCATAATGGCAGGTTTTTATTATTTCCTCAAAGAAAGCGTGTACTTCAAGACGTTCAAAAACATCAACGCCCAGACAGTCTTTAAGTGACGCAGGCGGTTCATGTGTAATAATATAGTCAACCTTGTTGTTATTGTCGGAAAGACTTTTGAGGGCAGTTGTTATTTCTTCATGGGTAGGCTGTTCACGTTTCCACCAGTTTGTGCTGTCACGTCTGAAATCATAGTCATGGCTGTGACCACCGCCGAAAGTAAATATTTTTCTGTTTTCTATGGTGTAGACCTGTCCACGCATGAGATGATAAATATTTCCGCCTATATACCGTGCTTTTCCTTCGTTCCATTCTGTTTCGGGATATGCTTCAAGCAGGTCAAAATTTTCGTGACAGCCGTCAATAAAAGCAATGGTATAGTCTTTGGACATAAGTTTTTTCAGGACAGAAGCTTCTTTTTTTGAGTTATCCCAGAGAAAACCGAAGTCACCACATATAATAAGCGTATCGCCTCTGCGTAATTTTTTTAATTCAGGAGATTTGAAACGTTCAATATCCCCATGAGTGTCACCTGTAACATAAATCATTTTTATACCTCCGTTTTTTATAATAATTGCTTACATACAAGTCTATTTTAACATATTTGCGGTCGAACGTAAAGGGAAAAAAATTTTTTTTGAAAAAGACTTTAAAATTATGAAAATATCTGTTATAATATATATATCAAACTATTCTGCGGAAACCGCATTAATTAAAGGAGAAAGTATGAAGAAAATTTTATCAGCACTTGCGGCTTTGGTTATGACAGTGCCGCTTCTTTGTGTACCAAATGCAGACGCAATTAATTTTACGTTGAAAACACCTCTACAGAGTGAGTCGGTTATATTGATTAATCGTGATACTGATACTGTAATAAATGAGAAAAACGCTGATGCACAGCAGATGCCCGGACCACTCGTAAATATTATGGCGGCGGTTGTTACTATTGAAAACTGTGATAATTTGAATCAGGAAATTACTATGAATGAAGAAGTATATTCTGATATACTTTTTAACAGTGAATATCCTGATGATGTCCGTACTGCTGAAATTTATAACGGTGATGTCTTTACCGTGACAGACTTGCTTTATGCAATGATGCTTACTTCATCTATGGAAGCTTCACAGACTCTTGCTTATTATATCGGCGGAAGCAATGTGGATAATTTTGTAAACAGTATGAATCAGAAAGCCGAAGAAATCGGACTTGAAAATACACATTTCACAAATGCTACAGGTTTATATGATACAAACCAGTATACAACAGCTCGTGATATGGCAAAGCTTACAGAGTATGCCCTTACTGTTCCTCTTTTTGAACAGATTGCAACAACTTACGAATATAAACCCTCTGTTCCGAACGACACGAATCATGAGGATTTCAATTCATGGACATGGACACATTCAAATGAAATGATGAACCCCGAAAGTGCGAATTATTACAATGCCGTCAAAGGTATCAAGACAGCTAATCTTCAGGAAGCAGGAAGAAGTATAATCTCTCTCGCAAGCAAGGACGGTAATAATTATCTTGCTGTTCTTATGAATTCACCGGTCAGTGATGCGGACGGAAATTTAGTTTATTCACATATTGACGACGCAACAACTCTCTTTGACTGGGCTTTCACACATATTTCTTATCAGGTACTTCTTGCCGACACTGCTGAAGTCGGTGAAATTCCTGTAGAACTTGCAGACGGTAATGATTATGTGCTTGCACGTCCGAAAGAAGAATTTTCTTTGTTATGGTATGATGAAATTGACACATCTGTTGTAAATAAGTATGATATTAAGTGGTATAAGAAATCATTGCAAGCACCTGTCAAAAAGGGTGAACCGCTGGGAGAAGTGACATTGAAGTACAACGGTGAGGAACTCGGTACAGTTGAACTTGTTGCGGTATCTGACGTAAACCGTTCTGCATCAAAATATAATCTTTTTGCTGTGACGAAATTCCCAAAATCAAAGTGGTTCAGGACTGCACTTACTGTTTCATTTGTACTTTGTGCTATTTATATTCTCATGTGCATTTATTCATATGTTCTTTTCAAGAACAGACAGAAAAATTCAAAAACAAAGTACAAGTCACAGAGAAACAGGACTACTAATTCACGTTCTGAAAAATAACTGTATTTCCCTTGAATATTTCCTGAATATGAAAGGCTTTCTGCATATTACAGAAAGCCTTTTTGTTTCATATGAAAATAAATTCACTGCTTGAATATCCTGTAGTACCGTTGTAGTTTACGACGTACCAGCCGTTTGTTTCACCGTTAATCATAACAGTTTCGCCGTTTGGAATAGAACCGATAACAGCGGAGGAAATGTCGGGGAATTGTCTGATATTAAGACCTGAACCATCAGTTATTACAGTACCCCATCTGACAGCGGTCGGAGAAATGAGGGGTATTCCGAAGTAGTCGCAGAGGGAACGGGAAATATTTCTTGCAATAACGTCAAGATTATTTTTCAGCCATGCTTCATCTGCATAATTGTCATGGTATCCGAGTTCGCAAAGTACCGCAACGGCATTTGTTCTCAGGACTTCACCGAGTGTTGCGGTAGGGACGGCGTTTACCTTGTCGGGCAGAGGATAGATACTTTTTAAATTATTCGCTATGATATTGGCGAGATATTCACTGTCTTTGCTTTTCGGAGCAAAATATATATCAATGCCTCTGAGACGACCGGCAAGATGTTCGGGAGCAGCGTTTGAATGGAGTGCAAGATGTACGTCATAATATGCAGCGTTTGAATCCTGAATAGCACCGTTTACGTTCCGTGAAGGGTCGTTGCGTACAAATGCTATTCCACTTGAACGCAGATACGGTTCTATTCTGTCTGCAAGCAGATTCATATATAATTCTTCGTTGCCACTGGTAGCGTACTGATTCCACTCCTGTGTTGAGGGACTTAAAAATACCTTTGGCATAAGAGTATTCCTTTCGGTGTAATTGAGATTTTCTCTCATATTATTTTATGCCATAGATAAGATATTTGTTACTTTCAGTTAGGTTGTCCGACACGGTGACGGAGATTATTTTCCTTGAGTTTTCTTCCCTCTGCTATAAGATTTTTCATAGTTTCGGCATCTTTGTTCTGGAGAGCGTCACGGTATTTAAGGAGGTTACCTATAAGTGTATCAAGTTCAAACTGTAGGTTGTCACAGTTCTGCATAAAGAGGTCAGTCCACATTTTTTCATTCATTGTTGCAATTCTTGTCATATCCTGAAAACTGCCGCCGCTGAAACCACATTCAAGGTTAAGCTCGGGACTCTTTACATATGCACTTGACACTATATGTGCCAGCTGTGACGTATAAGCTATCATTTTGTCGTGATTTTCGGGACTCGTAATAACAATCTTTCCTGCACCGATTTCAGAAGACAGATTTTTAAGAAGTTCAACATCTTCGTTTCTGCTGTCCTTAAAAGGTGTTATTATGAAATTGGCCTTTACAAAAAGGTCAGCTGAACTGTTTGAATAACCACCAAACTCCTTGCCAGCCATTGGGTGAATACCGACATATCTAAGACTGTTTTTTTCTGCTGTTGACTTCATTCGTTCGGAAAAATCACCCTTTATTCCGCAAACGTCGGTAATAAGCGTATTCTTATCAAATTTTCCTGCATTTTCGGCAAAGAATTTTTCTGCTGTTTCGGGAAAGAGTGAGATAATAACAAGGTCAAAACCGCTGTAATTTCCGCTGAAAGCCTCGTCTACAGCAACGTCACGGAGGGCATTTTCTTCAATATCGTGATTTATATCACAGCCTGTAACATTATGATATGTATATTTTTTCAGTGCCTTACAGACAGAACCGCCTATTAAACCAAGTCCGACAACGAGAATATTCATAAAAATCAAACCTTTCTTTATTTGTTAGTTAAATTGTAGCACTTTAAACAGTAAAAGTCAATAGCACGGATATTTTTTTATTTGTTAATCAAAAAGTTTTTCAAAATCGGGTTTTGGTGCATGAACTTCAATTTTATTCAGATACGACAACGGAGAATTTTCAGACAGTTCAAATTTAAGTGAGTATGCACACAATGCCTGACGAAATACGCCGTGTCGCTTGTTTGCATTGATATTGCCGTATTTTCCGTCACCGAGAATATTCGAACCTATATGTGCAAGATGAGCTCTTATCTGATGTGTTCTTCCTGTAAAAAGCGTTACTTCAACGAGGGAAAGACCTGATTTCTGTGAAAGTACTTTATATCCCGTTTTTATCTCTTTGAAATTTTCATCAGGGGTGTCTGAAATTCTCACAATATTTCGTGTATCGTTTTTTTTGTGATATGCGGAAATTATGTCTGAATTTTTTGGTGGTGGAGAAACTGTAACGCAGTGATATATTTTATGTATTTTGCCCTGTCGGATAGCTTCATTTATTTCACGCAGTGCGGAAGAATTTTTTGCGGAAGTTACGAGTCCGCTTGTGTTTCTGTCAAGACGACTGCAAAGAGCAGGAGCAAATGAATTTTCATTTTCGGGAATATATTCCTTCTTGTTGTAAAGATAATGTTTGATACGGTTTATAAGTGTATCGGAAGTGCTTGTGCTGTTTGAATGTGAATCAAGTCCGACGGGTTTGAATACAATAAGAATATTTTCGTCCTCATATACAATATTTAACGTGTCGTGTGCTTTTAAAAAGTTCATGTCATGCTTTTTTTCTTCTGCAACTTCCTGTTTTACGTATACCGTGACTGTATCTCCGTTCTGTAGGACTGCTGAAATATCACAACGTTTTCCGTTGATTTTGATGTCTTTTTTTCTGAAAAGACGGTACATCATGCTTTTAGGTATTTCGGGCAGAGCTTTTTTTATAAATTTGTCTACACGCTGACCGCTGTCGTTTTCGTTGATAATAAAAGTAACCATAGAATGAACCTCCGATTCAGGAAAAGTGTTGTATAAATTAGATGAAATCAGTCTTTTAAATTCGTTATTATGTACAAATATTCAGCCTGAAATTGTTTTTTTCGTCTGAAAGGTTGCAATTAAAATGAAAGTGTGGTATAATATTACAAAAGGGTTACACAAAAGTTAAGCTGCGTCGAAATAATGTCGATACGGCTTTCTTATTGTTAAAATATAAAAAAGGACTGATTTAAATATGAAGCTTTATAAAAAAGTGCTTTCTGCGTTTATGTCATGTGCATTTATAGGTGCTTCCGTGATTTCGGAGGGAATACCGCAGACCACAGCTGCTGATATTCCAGAAGATGCACTTATTGATTTATATGATAACACAAAATCCGAAGAAAGTAAAGAGGAAGAAAAATCAACCACTACAACTGAAACTGTCACGACTACTGTTACTACCACAACAGCGGAAACTGATGTTTCTGATTTAACTACCACAACCACTACAGCACCACCCGTTGCTCCACCCGAAACACAGACTACAGAAGCTCCTTTCAATGTTTTTGATATATATAACGCTCACAAAGGCTATACAACAACTACTACTACTTCTTCAACCTCAAATCTTGATCCCGCAATTATGCAGAGACAGGCAAAGGGTATTGATGTTTCTGCGTGGCAACCTGATATTGACTGGACAGCCGTAAAGGAAAGTGGTATTGAGTTCGCTATTATGAGAGCAGGTTACGGAAAGTATATCTCTCAGAAAGACCCTACTTTTGATTACAATATGAAAAACGCTCAGGAGCAGGGAATAAACTGCGGTGCTTACTGGTACAGCTATGCGATGGACGTTGAGAGTGCTATTCAGGAAGCGGAAGTCTGCTATGAAGTTATCAAGGATTATGATTTTACATACCCGATTTACTTCGATATTGAAGACCCCACACAAGACCACCTCACTACAGCACAGATTTCTGCAATAACAGAGGCTTTCTGTTCAACGCTTGAAGCAAAGGGCTATCGTGTGGGTGTTTACAGTTACACGACTTTCCTGAAAACAAAAATTTATTCCGAAATACTTGACAAGTATGACGTATGGGTTGCACATTTTGACATTTCTGCTCCTTCATACAGCGGAGACTACGGAATGTGGCAGTATACCGCAAAGGGTAGTGTTGACGGAGTTCCGGGAGACGTTGACCTTGATGTTTCCTATGTGAATTATCCCTATATAATGTCACCTGATACATACGTTGACCGTCCTGCCACTTCTTTTGATTCGGGTATAAGAGATATTACCTCTACCACAACCGCACCGTCTTACAAGAAAAAAGGCATAGACGTTTCTGTATGGCAGGGTGATATTGACTGGAATGCCGTAAAGGAATCGGGTGAAGTTGACTACGCAATTATACGTGCGGGTTATGGCAGACTTCTTTCTCAGAAAGACGAAAATTTTGACTACAATATACAGACGGCTCAGAGTCTCGGAATTGACTGCGGTGTTTACTGGTACAGCTATGCGACGGACGTTGAGGGTGCGATTGAAGAAGCAAAGACCTGCTGTGAAGTAATAAAGGATTATAAATTTGAATATCCTGTTTACTTTGATGTTGAGGATAAATGTTTTGATAATCTAAGTATGGCAGAAGTAGACGCTATTACAGAAGCTTTCTGCTCATACATGGAAGAACAGGGATATTACTGCGGAATTACAAGTTATTCAAATTTCCTTAAAAACAAACTCGGCGTTTCTTTCCTCAACAGATATGCCGTATGGATTGCACATTATAATGTTAAAAAGCCAAGCTATGGCGGTTATTATGGAATGTGGCAGTATACAAGTACCGGAACAATAGATGGCATAAACGGTGCTGTTGACCTTGACTATGCTTATGTTGACTATCCTGCGTACATGGCAGAATATCATCTTAATGGTTATTGATAATAAAAAAGATTTATGCATATCGGATTCCGGTATGCATATTTCATTAAAGGGGGTAATTTTTTATGGTAGAATTTATAACGGGACAGGCAGGAAGTGGAAAAACGACTCTTATGTTTGAGAAAATCAGAAAAAATTCTGAAAAGTCCGGTAATCAGCTTATACTTGTACCTGAACAGTATTCGTATGAATTTGACAAAAAACTCTATTTCTTTCTTGGTGCTGAAAAATTCAACGAACTTTTTTCACTAAGTTTTACAAGCCTTTCAAGACAGATGTTTCAGCTTTACGGTGAACCCGACAGGAAAGGTGAATATGCAGACGACTATGCAAGAATGATTCTGATATATCAGGCAATATCAGCAGTTCAGAACAGTCCCGACACACTGAACTATTTCCGCCGTCAGAGTTCGCAGAACGGTTTTGCGGAAGAAGTGCTGAAACTCATAAATGATATGAAACGTTCAGGAATTACGCCTGAAATGCTTATGAATAAGTCGTTATTCTTTGAACGTCGTCTCATGGACAAGACAAATGATGTTGCGTCCATATATCTTGAATATGAAAGGCTTATGAAAGAGTACGGTTTTAAAGATAATCTTGACAACATTATAAAAGCCGCCGAAACCGCAAACCGTGAAAACTGGTTCAGGGGAATGAATATCTATATAGACGAATTTGAAAGTTTTAACGGTGACCAGCTTGAAATGATAAAAGTGATGATTTCTTCTGCCGAGAATGTGTATATAGCACTGCGTACCGACAATGTAAATGCAGGAGAATTTACACTTTTTGAAACCGTTAACCGCACTTACCGTACAATCAGGGAAATGTGTCTTGATATGCATATTGAGTGTAATAATATAAAGTGTGACAAAAGCTACCGTTTTTCGAATCCCGACCTTGAATATCTGAGTACACATATAATGAGAAATTTCCGCTATAATCCGCCAAATGCCCCGAGTCCCGATAATATCAGGATTTTTGAAGCAAAGGATATGTACAGCGAAACAGAATATGTATGTGCAACAATAAAGCATCTTATGTATGAGGATAAATCGCTGAAATACCGTGATTTTGCTGTCATATCGAATAATATCGCTGATTATACCGACATTCTAAAAGCTACATTTGAACGCTGTGAGATACCTTATTTTATCAGTCTTGAAAAGCCTGTTATTCATACTTCAATAATGGTATTCTTTTCTTCACTTCTTGACCTGCTGACAGCAAGAAAGATGAATGCAGAAAATATTTTCCGTTTTATGAAATGTGGTATACTTGATATATCGCTTACTGACATATCGCTTTTTGAAAATTACTGTTATAAGTGGAACGTTGACGGCAATGCATGGTGTTCGCCGTTTACTGCCGAGGACGAAAATCTTGAATTTATTGAGGAAATAAGGGTTGCAGTGATAAATCCGATTATGAAGTTGAAAAAACGTCTTTCGGGAAAAAATACTGCCGGAAATATATGCCGTATACTTTATGAATATCTTGTTGAATGTGAAGCGGAAAAGAGTATGGGTCGTCTTATGGGTGAACTGATAAGGCTTGACCGTGACTATGAAGCGGCTGAACTCAAAAGGTTGTGGGGTTGTCTTATGGATATTCTTGACAGTATTGCGGAAACTCTCGGGGAAACAGTCATTTCATTTTCGGAAATATCACGGATTATCAGGTCTATGATTGGAAAACTTGAGTATTCCTCTCCGCCGCAGACACTTGATTCAGTAATAGCAGCGTCGGCACGTACTGCCCGACTAAGTTCCCCGAAAATTGTTTTTGCCATAGGTTCAAATGATGGTGATTTTCCAAATCAGGTAAATATGCACGGACTTTTTTCCGAATCCGACAAACAGAAACTTTCAGAAAGCGGAGTTGAGATAGCACGTCCCGTGTCTGACCTTAATGCTTCAGAAAGACTTGTTGTGTATAAATCGCTTTCTGCGGCATCTGAAAAGGTATTTGTAACGTATCCTCTTTCTGATTTGTCAGGACAGGCGAAATATCCCGCACCTGTTGTTGACAGTATAATAAAAATGTTCGGAAATGAAAAAATACGTCTTACAAGTGATGACATTTCGCTTGATTACTATGCTGTAACAGTTCACTCTGCTTTTTATCACTATATGCAGAACAGAAGTGAAAACAACAAATATACGGCTTCAATCAAGAAAATACTTATGAATGAACCCGAGTACAGCAGACGGCTTTATTATGTCACAAGCCGTTCAGAACACCATCAGGATTATCGGATTGAGCAGGAGGTCGTGCAGAAGCTTAAACCCTTTACACCTCTCAGACTTTCTTCAACGGACATTGAAACATATAATACTTGTCACTTCAAATATTTCTGTGAACGCTGTATGAAAATAAGATTGCCCGGAAAAATGGAACTTGATGCAAGAATTGCAGGTGAGATAATACATGAATGTTTCTGTAATATACTCGGTGGTATGACAAAAGAAGATTTTCTTAATATGTCATATGAAGAACTCAAAAAAAGCATAATGGAATGTGCCGAAAGGTACAGAAACGAAAAACTTGCGGGTGATTTCGGAAAGAATGCAAAGTTTGAACTTATTTTCAACAAGCTTACCGAACGTCTTGTATCTGTTCTTGTGCATACTCAGAATGAAATGAGGGTGACGAGTTTTACACCATGTGCTTTTGAAGTGAACCTGAATGAAAGAAAACCTGTTGTTCTGCCGTTCGGAGATGATTACAGGCTTGTTTTCGGGGGAATAATTGACCGTGTTGATACTTGTACGATAGGTAATAATAAATATGTAAGAATTATTGACTATAAAAGCAGTAAAAAATTCATTACTTCTGAAACTCTCGGAAGCGGAATTAATTTGCAGATGCTTCTTTATCTTTTTGCTTCAACCGACAAAGGTGGTATTTATGACGATTATATTCCGTCAGGCGTACTTTATTCACCCGTACAGATTTCGGAAAAAGATATAAAAGCCGAAGATATGAAAGACGATTCGGAAAATATTAATGTTATAAATTCGTCACTGAAAACAAGCGGACTGGTATTGAGTGATTATAAAGTGCTTGACGCTATGGAAACCAATGTAAAAGGAAATTTTATTCCTGTAAAGTTCAATAAGGACGGTACAATGAGTAAAAACCAGAGTTCATGTATAACAAGAGACGGTATGGAACGGCTAAGAGAATTTGCATACAGAAAACTTTCCGAAATGGCTGAATCACTTCTTGAAGGAGACGCAGAGGCTGAACCGCTTCTTATCGGAAAATATCTTCCGTGTGAAAACTGTGATTATATAAATATATGTGACAATTCACTTATGACAAGATACCGCACACCTGATGAGAAAAGTTTGACGGAAGCGGAAGAAATACTCAATCTGAAAACCGAAGAACAGGAGGAACTTTCATGAGCTGGACAAAGCAACAGGAAAATGCAATAAATGCAAGAAATTCGTCAGTTATCGTATCGGCGGCGGCGGGAAGCGGAAAAACCGCCGTTCTTACGGAAAGGCTTATAAAGCTTATAGCAGACCCTGAAACAAAAGTAAGAGCGGACAGAATAGTTGTTGTTACTTTTACAAATGATGCTGCCGCTGAACTGAAAAAGCGTCTTGACAGAAAACTCCGTGACCTTATCAACGAAAATCCGAACGATTCTCACCTTATTAAACAACAGGCACTTTTGCAGAACGCAAAAATTTCAACTATCAATTCTTTCTGTTTTGAGATTATAAGGGACAATATTTCGGAGCAGGGAATAACTTCGGGTTTCGGAGTTCTTGACGATACGGATAATAAAGTTCTCAAATCGCAGGCTATGGAAGATTTGATTAATTATTACAGTGAAAACGAATATGATAAAATTTCCTTTCTTTATGACCGTTTCTGTATAAAAAGTATCAGACGTTTAACAGACGTTATTTCAAATATTGATAATTTTCTCTCGTCGGTTGCTTTAAGGGACAAATGGCTTGATACCGCCGTAAATGAGTACAAAAAGGAATTTTCCGAATCAATATATTATAAAGCTTTTCTGAATTACTGCACAACAAGACTTGGTGTTGCGTATAAACTTGCGGAAGAGTGTCTGAACATGGTTGATGCTGTTTTTATGGGAGTTACCGAAAGTGAACAGTACAGAAAAACGTATATTCAGGCAGTTGAAGAAATTGAAAAGATAGAATGGTTTACAGATATTTTCCGAAACGGCAATATTCCTGACGGAAGTGAAACGGAAAAAGCCTGTAAATTCAAGGAACTTGTCAGAAAGAGTAAGAAGATTGAATATAACGAAACTTTGCGTGAATCTTTTCAGAAAAAGCGAAAAGAGTTTATAAAAATAGTAAGAGAGGTTGCTTCGGGAAACGAGTCACTTGAAAACGACTTTGCCGAGGCAGGTGAAGTGACTGAACTGCTTGCGGAGATGGTGAGAAAATATCAGTCTTTGGTATGGGAAAAAAAGTGTGCAAAAAATTCAATCAGTTTTGACGATGGTGAGCGTCTTGTTCTTGAACTGCTTACGGAAACGGACGAAAACGGTTTTATAGTTCAGTCGGAAACGGCGGAAAGAATTGCTGATTTTTATGATATAATCATGATTGACGAATATCAGGACTCAAACAACAAGCAGGACTTGATTTTCAAGCTTATGTCAAAGAATTACAGGGTAAATGAAAACGGTGAAGAAATGTATGGTGACAATGTTTTTCTTGTCGGAGACATAAAGCAGTCAATTTACCGTTTCAGACTTGCCAATCCGAAAAATTTCATCAATACGCTTAAAAACTCCGTTGATTATTCAAAGGACGGAAACAGTAAGAACGAGAGGATTTTCCTTAATAAAAATTTCCGTAGTTCACATGAAGTGATTGATTTTGCAAACTATGTATTTGGTAATATCATGTCTGAAAGGTGCGGAGACGTTGAATACAGTGACGACGAAAAGCTTTATTTCGGTGCGGAAAGTTATAATGACGGTCAGGGTGAAAAAAGACTGACACACTTTTCATTTATAAACAGTGACGGCATTGAAGAAGATGATGATGAAAAAAATATAGTCGTCAGAAAGGAAAAGCCGAATTATGAAGCCATGTTCACGGCACGGAAAATTGCTGAAATGATTCGTGACGGAGTTGAAGTTACAGCTGAAAACGGAGAGAAGCGTAAATGTATGCCGTCTGATTTCTGTATACTTGTGCGTAAGAACAAATATATAAATGAATATGCCGACGAACTGGAAAAGCTGGGTATTCCTGCAAAGAGACATGAGGAAAAGGGTTATCTTCAGTCAAGGGAAATAGCAGTTCTCCTTGATTTACTCAGAATAATAAGCAATCCGCTTTCAGACGTACCCATGACAGCGGTGATGACTTCTCCGATGTATATGTTTAAAATATCCGAAACTGCTTATATAAAGTCACTTGACAAAGATAAACCGTTGTTTTCCGTTATTCTCGGAATGATTGATGGAGAATACGGAGACTGTAATGAAGAACTTACCGAACGTTGCAGAAATTTTATTGAATCACTTGATAAATTCCGTCTTGATTCAGTTACAATGACCGTCAGTGAACTTATAAGCACAATTTATGATACTACTGATTTTATTTCTGTTATGCAACTTTACAGTGACGGTGAAAAGAAACGTGCAAATCTGCGTATGCTTATACAGTACGCAAAAGGCTATGAACAGTCGGTATCTTTTGAGGGAACAGGAGGGCTTAGTGGTTTTCTCAGACATATTGACAGAGTTATGGAAAACGGTGACTATGCACAGGGCAAAACGTCAGCATCTTCGGGCGATTACGTTTCCGTCATGACTTTTCACAGTTCCAAAGGGCTTGAATTTACATTTGTGTTTGTGGCTGAAAATTCAGCGGAATTTCAGTACGATTCAGATTCCGTCATGTGTTCGTCGGACGGAAGAATAGGCTATATATTGTATGACCCTAAAATAGTACGCCGTTATAAGACGTTTCAACAGACTATGCTTGCGAATGAAGAAAAGAACGATACAAGAAGTGAAGAAATGCGTCTTTTTTATGTCGGACTGACAAGAGCAAAGCAACAGCTTTTTATAAATCTGAAATATAATGAAAAACTGATATTATCCGTAAAAAATCTTTACGAAAAATACATATCGAATAATGGTGATATTTCAGGTATGGTATGCAGTGCGGACAGATTTTATGACTGGATATGGATTTGTCTGATGAAACACGCTGATTTTGTTGAAATTGCGGAACATTTTGACCTGATTCCCGAAGATGTCATTATTCCCGAACCTTGTTTCAATGAAAAACTTTTTGAATATGAGTTCTGTGATAAAATTTCGGATATTGAAAATACGGAAGAAAGTACAATTTGTGAAGCAGAACCCGATGAAATTTTATGTGACGGAATGAGCAGGATTATTTATGATTATTATGATGACAGTCTTTCTGAGATACCTGCAAAACTCAGCGTTACACAGATTACAAGAAAGTTCAAGGAAGATGAAAGTTTTGATTTTCAGCTCCGCCGACCTAAATTCATGTCTGAAACAAAGGAACTTACAGGAGCAGAACGTGGTACGGCTATACATACGTTCTTTCAGTACTGTATGTTTGAAAATGCAATAAAGAATCCTGCAAATGAAATAGAACGCATAAAAGATATGGGATATATCAGTCAGGCACAGTCGGAAACGATAAACACATATAAAGTATCGGCATTTTTCAGGAGCGAACTTTACAGACGTATTGAAGATGCGGTAAATGTATGGCGTGAAAAGAAATTCATGGTTGCTGTTGCACAGCTTGACCTTGAGGACGGCTTGATGGAAAAATTCAGAAAGTCCGACGGTATGATTAAAGGTATCATAGACCTTATGTTTGAAGAAGATGACGGGATTGTTATTGTCGATTATAAGACGGACAGGGGAATTTCCGCCGCACGTCTTGAAGAACGTTACAGAATACAGATTCAGCTTTATAAATCAGCAATAGAACTTATTTTAGGAAAACGTGTAAAAGAAGCCTACCTTTATTCGTTCCAGCTTGAAAAATCAATCCCCGTAAAGCTGTAAAAAACACTAAAGCCGTCCTTTTACGGACGGCTTTAATGAAAAGTAAGGAGAAGTATAAGTTTTTATGAAATATTCATATTATCAGTTTTCGACAACGTCAGATTCGTTGTCAAGCGGATTTTCTGTTGTATTATCCGCATTTGCTTCCTGAAGAACCAGCTCAACGGTTATATCTTCACCTGCACGGCTGATTGTAATTTTTACTGTATCTCCGGCTTTATATTCATTTTTTATCTTATTGAGTTCTGTAGCATTTGTTACTGTTTCACCCTCAATATCTATAATGACATCGCCTTTCTGTATTCCTGCAAGTTCTGCTGAACTTCCTTTCTGTACGTTCTGAACATATACGCCAAGCGGAATATCATAATATCTTGAAACCGATTCGGTAACATCAACGGTTGTAATACCAATCTGCGGTCTGCCCTTTACATACTTATAATTTATAAGGTCGTCTATTATAACTTTTGCTTCATTAATCGGAATTGCGAAACCAAGTCCCTCAATGCTTGCCGCACCGTAGCTTGACGACATTTTAGCAGAATTAATACCGATAACCTGACCTGAACTGTTGAGGAGCGGACCGCCCGAATTTCCTGAATTTATAGCTGCGTCCGTCTGAATGAGGGTCATACTTTTTTCATTTATATCAATTTTTCTGTTTTTTGCGGAAACGATACCGCTTGTAACAGAGCCGAAAAGGTCAAAACCGAGAGGATTTCCTACAGCTATAACAAGTTCGCCCACTCTCAAATCTTCACTGTCACCAAATTCGGCAGGAGTTAGACCTGTTTCGTTTACTTTGAGGACGGCTATATCTGTTTCAGTGTCATAGGCAATAATTTTAGCTTCATGTTCGGTTTCGTCGCTAAAAACAACTGAAACTTCAACAGCTTCTCCGCATTTATATTCACTGTCATCATAGATTACATGAGCATTTGTGACAATATATCCGTCATCTGACATTATAATACCTGTACCTGTGCCACGCATTTCCTGAGTTTCCGACTGTTGAGGTGTACTGAATCCCCAGCCCCAGCCTCCGATACTGCTGTAATCGGGAACGTATTCAAAAGTAGACGCAACACCTACTACCGACGGCATAATGTTATCAACTATATCAGGAAGATATTTTGAATCGGAACGTGAAGCTATCTGAATAAGGCTCGGAATATCTCTTGTTTCGCTTTCTTCAGGCTGGGTACTTTCGGGAAGTCCCTGCTGAACTAATGCTTTTGACGAATTGGAATTATCACTGTTGCTGAACTCGGAAACTTCAATTTCACTGTCGCTTAAATATTTATAAACCTGTATAGAACCCCCACCGACTATTGCAAGACAAAGTACAAATGCAACAGCTTTAAGTCCTGTATGTTTTTTCTTTTTTGGTGAACCGGAATGGTTCTCATAAATAAAAACTGATGAATCCTGATTATTTTGGGAATTATTATCATCATTGAACGGATAATTTTCTGACATAAGGATTTTCCTTTCCGTGGTCTTTATTTTCATATTTATAATTATAAACACTTATGTGATAAGAACATGATAACATACAGAAAAAAACAGTGATTATTGTGAAATATAAGAAAAAAGAACAGACTTCATGCCTGTTCTTTTATTTGAAATTTTATTTTAATTTCGCTTTTGCTTTTGAAGTGAATTTTTCACCGAAAACAAGAAAACGTTTGTGCTGTCCTTCACCGATTAAGCCTGATTCGTCGTAAGCCTTTACGCTGAATGTAAATTCACGTCCGTTTATTTCTGTAAGGACTGCCTCGGCTGAGACTTTCATTCCCTCGGGAGTAGCGGAAACGTGCTTCACATTTATTTCTGTGCCTACTGTTGTTTCGTCATTTTCAAGATATTTCGACAAACAGTTGCAGGCAGATTTTTCCATAAGCATTATCATAACGGGAGTAGCTAAAACTTCAAGACTTCCGCTTCCGACGTTTACGGCAAGCTTGTCTGCTGAAACCGTGATTTCAGCTTTGCCAGACGAATTAAGTTCTATTTCTTTCATAATTTTACTCCTCCTCTTCCGGTTCAAGAAGTTCTTCAGGTATCGGACACGGTGAATAAACATCACCAACTACTCTGTCATAAGTAAGCATATCAAGTTCCTCGTCACGTTCAACTTCGCTGTTGTATTCTTCTGAGTAAACAGGAATTTTCTCCATATATTCCATCATTGTATCAATAAAAGCGTCATGCGGAGCGTCAATCACGTTCATGATTATATAGGGCATATAGAAGAATGAAATCTTTTCTTCAGGTACTGACGAGAAGTCGGCATCATAATTGCTCCAAAGGAAATAATGTTGTTCATATAAGGCACTGCAATTTGAACCGTTGAGACCAAGCTGGTTATATACGCTTGTTTCGCCTCTGAGTGACGGGAAATGGTCACCCACGAAAAATACGAGAGTAGGTTCGTCAATCTTTTTCAGATTATCAAGAAATTCTGTAAGACCTTCATTTGTATGCTGAATCCATGTAAGGTAGTTTGTAAATTCGTCGTTCGGGTCTTCTTCTTGATTGTATGGCTGATGATTCTGCATTGTAGTTGTGTGAATGTAGATGGGGTCATCAGTGGTTTTTACGAGGTCAATAAGCTGATTGTAGACAGTTTTGTCGTCCATGTAAGTTCCGAAGTGTTCAACGGGAACGGTGAAATCGGTTTCGCCCATTTGGTCATTATGGAAAATCATTTTATCAAATCCGAATTTTCCGTAAATACGTGACCTGCTGTAAAATCCGCTCTGGAAAGGGTGGACATAAGCAGTTGAATAACCCCAGCTTTTGTAATACTGGGCAAGTGCGGGCTGTTCACGGTCGGCAAGTTCTCTCTGAGGCATATTCGGGGTATTGATACCACGAACGGGCAGACCGAAAAGGAGTTCAAATTCAGAACGTACCGTCCAGCTTGCATAAGTAGGGGTAATTGTAGTACCTGCAAATCCTTCTTCTCTTGCTTTATCGAAGCCCTCATAATATTTTTTGTCAATGTCAAGCTCGTCGAATACTCTGAAATCCGCATAGGATTCACTCATTACAACTATAACATTGGGTTTCTTACCGCCGTTGAAATCATAGTTTTTGCTTTGTGTTTCTTCAACAATATCGCTTACGTGTTCGTCGTCATAGTTTTCAGGTTCTGTAAGACGGTTTGCATAACTTTCTGAGGCGGTCTGAACTATAAAAGCAAGGAAACTGTTGCTGTTGAATTTTTCATTAAGTTTGAATGTATTTGTTGCGGCTGTGGTGTCAACACCGAATATTTTGTAGACAGGGGAATAGAAAGCAGGCGTGAAAATCAGTGCTGCACAGGGAACAACACACGCACAGGCTGTTATAGCACGTCTTGAGGGTCTCAGTTTAAATTTAGGGTTGAAATAGAAAGCAAGGGCGATAAAAGCTATTACTATAAGGCAATATATAACAAGCCGTGGTGTTATTTTTATGTATGCGAACGATTTGAGACTTTTTACACTGCGGAAAAGTTTCATGTCGGAAAGTATGAGATGATTTCCGTTAGTTCCGTATTTGAAAAGTTCGGTAATACTTAGAGCCATATAGACAACACTCTGTACCGCAATTGAAATCCAGCCCGAGCGGAAAAGTGCAAGCAGGAACAGGAATACTATAGATGTAAGGAATATGTCAAAAATCATGACTGTCGGACGGTTAATCCAGAAATCAAAATAAGGCGTAAAACCTTTGAACTGATTGACTTCAGCCATAGTGCATATAAAGAGCGGAAAAATCAGCAGAATTGCAAGATTTATTTTCGGGTGCAGGTCTGTCTGCTTACTGTGTTTTTCCTGAAAAGATTTGAACCGTTCTTTAAAGGTTTTCTTTTCTTTTGTATCTGTAGCCATTAAATATCCTCCCTATAATTTATAATTTGACTTATATAATATCATAAGTACAAAAAAAGTTCAAGCTGTATAAAAAAATATCATCTTTTTATCACGAAATTCGTCGCTTTGGTAATCTTGCACGTAAAAACAAACTGAAAATTATGAAATATGACCAAACTATATTTTAAGCCAGCCTTTGTCCGTTGCGTCGTCAATAATATTTTTTATCACTTCGGCAAGGGATTCAGAAATTTCGTCTGTACCGATATTGATACTTTTAACCTGATTACTGTAAACACCATGTTCCTGCCATGAGATACCGCCTTTTGTATAATTAAGCAACATTGGCTGTATTCTGTCAAGTACAGACGCAAAACGTGCATCGTTCGTTTCACAGTTCTCAAACTCACGCCAAAGGCTGTAAAATTCTTTTTTCTGGTCGTCGGGAAGCAGACCGAAAATTCTCTGAGCGGCTTTTTCCTCACGTTCTGCTTTTGTTTTGTTTCCCTCCGCGTCGTAACGGTAAGTATCTCCTGCGTCTATTTCAACAACGTCATGAATCAGGAGCATTTTCATGACTTTAAGAGTATTGACGGGTGAATTTGCGTATTCTTCCAGCAGGAACGCCATTAACGCAATGTGCCAGCTGTGTTCTGCATCATTTTCCTTTTTGTCCTCATGAAGCACATAAGTCTGACGGTAGAGATTTTTCATTTTGTCAAGTTCAATCATAAATTCAAGTTGTTTTTTAAGTCTGTCCTTAATCATAATTTCCTCCTTAAATTACCATACCGCCGTTTACGGCAAGAACCTGTCCTGTGATATATTCTGCCTTATCTGACGAGAGAAAAGCCACTGCGTCGGCGACGTGTTCGGGAGCTCCGAAAAATCCGAGCGGAATTTCTTCCTTTATGCTTTCAAGTTCCTCATCTGTAAAACGTCTGTTCATTTCTGTCATTATGAAACCCGGAGAAACGCAGTTGACACGTATTCCCGACGGTGCCACCTCTTTTGCAAGTGCTTTTGTGAAACCTATTATTCCAGCTTTTGAAGCTGAATAGTCTACTTCACACGATGCACCTACCTGTCCCCACATTGACGAAATATTAATAATACAACCTGTTTTTCTTCTTATCATGGAAGGCAGAACCGCACGGGAACAGTTAAGCGTACCGCCAAGATTTATACTCATTATATTTTCTGATTTGTTACGTGGAATTGTTGTAAAAAGGTCAATTTCGGAAATTCCCGCATTATTTACAAGCAGGTCGATGTCTCCGTTTAAACCGGTAATTTCCATAAATTTGATATTTACCGAATCAACGTCAGAAACGTCAAATTTAACGGCTCTTCCGTTTATTTCCTCGGCAAGTTTCATTGCTTTTTCTTCTGAGTTAAAATAATTTACTATTAGATAATAACCCTCATTGGCAAGTCTCCTGCATATTGCCTGACCTATTCCGCCCGTACCGCCTGTAACAACAGCTTTTTTCTTCATATAATTCTCCTTTCATGATTTGTATTTTATATTATAGCACATAAAAAAATAAAAATCCAGTGGCAATACTTGAAATATTTGTGAATACGTGGTATAATTGAAGAAAATTTTATTAAGAGGTGTTTTTTTGTGAATCAGAAAAAAATTGACCGTATAAACGAACTTGCAAGAAAATCAAAGACGGAGGGTCTTACGGAAGAAGAAAAAGTAGAACAGACAGCACTCCGAAATGAGTACAGACAGTCGGTTGTCGGAAATCTTTCTGCACAGCTTGATAATACATACATAATGACTCCCGACGGTAAAAAGCGTAAGGTCGGAAAGAATTAGGGTGATATTATGACAAATGCCGATTTTTTTGAAATGGCGGTAAAATCTGCCGGAAAGGCCTATGCACCCTACAGTAATTTTAAAGTAGGTGCGGTTCTTCTTACTGAGGACGGACAGATTTTCACGGGCTGTAATGTAGAAAATTCGTCGTATTCAATGACGGTATGTGCTGAACGCACGGCAGTTTTAAAGGCTGTTTCTTCGGGATTCAGGGACTTTAAAGCAATTGCTGTTGCAGGAAGTTCGGACGGTGACTTTTCAAAACCGTGTATTCCTTGCGGAGCTTGTTTGCAGGTTCTTTCGGAGTTCTGTGACGACGATTTTATGATTGTACTTTCAGACGGAGTTTATAAACTTTCGGATTTTATGCCAAAAAAATTCAGTATGGAGAATATTTTATGAAAAAAATAAATGCAGTCTATGATGATAAAACCATAAGGGTGTATCAGGCTTTCAATGAACGTATAGCCTGTGAAGCAGTAAAACTCGGTACATTCGGGAAGTCTTTCAAAAGAGAACGTATGACATGGATAAAACCGTCTTTTCTTTGGATAATGTACCGTTCAGGCTGGGCGGAAAAGGAAAATCAGGAGCATATACTTGCAATTGACATCACAAGAGAGGGTTTTGAAGAAATTCTGAAAAATGCCGTTGTTTCGTCATATCGTGAGAATATGGGAATTTCATATGACGAATGGAAGAAGAAAGTTTCCGAATCAGATGTAAGATGTCAGTTTGACCCTGACCGTGATATTTACGGCAATCCACAGCAGATAAGAGCGATTCAGCTCGGACTTCGTGGGAAAATGGTTGAACGCTATATAAATGACTGGATAGTGAAAATAACCGACATTACAGATAATGTTAAATATCTGAAAAGTCTGAAAGATAAAAATATTCTTACTGACGAAAAACTTCCGCACGAAAAAGAATATACTGTAAGCAGTGAGATAATGAAAATACTTTGTATGGAGGAATAAATGTTAAGGGAGAAAATAGAAAAACACCTGCTTGAAATTCAGAAACCGTCAAGATATATAGGCGGTGAAGTAGGTAGTGTTATAAAAGACAAATCAAAGGTAGATGTTCGTTTTGCGTTTTGTTTTCCTGATACCTATGACATAGGTATGTCGCATCTGGGTATGAAAATATTGTATTCTCTTACAAATGAGAGGGAAAATTACTGGTGTGAAAGATGTTTTGCACCGTCTGAGGACTTTGAAAACATAATGCGTCAGAATGACATTCCGCTTTATGCACTTGAAAGTCTTGACCCGATAAAAGACTTTGATTTCATAGGTTTTACAATGCAGTATGAACTTTCATACACAAATGTTCTGAATATGCTTGATTTGGCAGGAATACCGATATTTGCCCGTGACCGTACAGAAAAACTCACGCAGATAGTTGTTGCCGGAGGTCCTTGTGTCTGTAACCCCGAACCGCTTGCAGACTTCTTTGACCTGTTTATTCTTGGTGAGGGAGAGGAAGTAAACCTTGAACTTATGGACTTATATCACGAAATGAAAAAACAGGGTGCTTCAAGAAAGGAATTTCTGCGGAAAGCCTGTCATATAGAGGGAATTTATGTTCCTGAATTTTATAAATTTCACTATAAGGACGACGGCACAATTGAACGTCTTGAAGTGACGTACAATGCTCCAGAAACAGTTAAAAAACGTATAATAAAGGATTTTGACAAGGTGTATTATCCTGAAAATTTTGTTGTGCCGTTTACCGAAATAGTTCACGACCGTGTATCAGTAGAAGTACTTAGGGGGTGTCTGAGGGGTTGCAGATTCTGTCAGGCGGGATTTATTTACCGTCCTTTACGTGAAAAACATACTGATACCATTGTAGAGCAGACAAAGTGCCTGTGTGAAAATACAGGTTATGATGAAGTTTCGCTTGCTTCATTGAGTACGAGCGACCATTCTGAAATAGACCCAATGCTTACAAAACTTTTAACATATACAGCAGGTGAAAAAATTAATCTTTCACTTCCGTCTCTGAGAGTGGACAACTTTTCAGAGGAACTTCTTGAAAAAATCAAGAGAATACGCAAGTCGGGTCTTACTTTTGCACCTGAAGCAAGTACTCAACGTCTGCGTGATGTTATAAACAAGAACGTAAGTGAAGATGAGATAATGAATACTTGCCGTATTGCGTTTGAGGGCGGATATTCTTCGGTAAAGCTTTATTTCATGATGGGACTTCCTACCGAGACAGATGAAGATATTAAAGGTATTGCAGAACTTGCACAGCGTATAATTGATTTGTTCTATACTATGGAAAATCGTCCGAAAGGCAGGGGAGTGCAGATTTCCGTAAGCTGTGCGACTTTTGTTCCGAAACCGTTCACCCCGTTTCAGTTTGAACCGCAGGACACAAGAAAAATGATTGAACATAAACAGAAACTTCTTCTTGATTCTGTCAATAAGAAACGTGTAAAAGTAAGCTATCATGACGCAGATGTAAGTATTTTAGAGGCTGTTCTTGCAAAAGGTGACCGCCGTTTGTGTGACGTTGTTTACACTGCATGGAAAAAAGGCTGTAAGTTTGACAGCTGGGGCGAACATTATCGTTTTGACAAGTGGCTTGAAGCTTTTGAAGAATGTGGAGTTGACCCCTCATTCTATGCAAACAGGCGTATTGAATACGACGAAATACTGCCTTGGGGACATCTTGACTATTATGTTTCACATGAATTTTTTGTCCGTGAAAACAAGACAGCCCATGAGGCAGTTACTACACCGCACTGCCGTCTGAAATGTTCAGGCTGTGGAGTAAACAAGGAGATAGGGGGAAGATGTTTTGATTAGATTAAGAGCAGTATTCAGTAAAAAAGACCGTGCAAAGTATATTTCACACCTCGACCTTAACCGCTGTATGCTCCGTACTTTCAGGCGTTCGGGGCTTCCGATATGGTACACGGAAGGCTTTCATTCCCACCCTTATTTTTCCTTTGCACTTGCTTTGTCTTTAGGATATGAAAGCGACTGTGAAATACTTGATTTTAATCTGAATGAAGATGTACCGCTTAATGAAGTGCGTGACCGTCTCAATGCGGTTATGCCTGAAGGCATGAAAATTATTTCTGTTGCAGAACGGAAACTTAAAGTAACAGCAATCACAAATGCAGAATACAGTTTCAGTCTCATTTCCGATAATCCCGAATCGCTTATGAACGATATAAAAAGTCTCATAAATCGGGAAAAGATTCTTATTGAAAAAAAGACAAAAAAAGGCATTAAAACCGTTGACATAAAATCCGATATGGAAATAATTTCATGTGAAATTAACGGAAAATCCGTTGATATGGTGATGAGACTTCCGGCAGGAACTCAGACAAATTATAATCCGTCACTCTTTTTTGAGGCACTGAAAAAGTCCTGTGATATGCCTTTTGAAACGGCGAAAATCAGGCGTACGGGAATTTTTTGCGAAAATAATGAAATTTTTTCATGAAAACACTTGCATTTTTTTTCAAAGTGTGATATGATATAAAAGCATTTGAAATCCGTCTGTGTTTTTTCAGACGAGAGTTAATGCCGTAAGACATTAAACCGGACAGTCCGCTGTTGTCCATAACAAGAATGTCCGAAAATTTTAGGAGGAAATAAAAATGGATGCACTCAAGTTAATCAGCGATTCAAGCATGAAGGAAAACGTTCCTGAATTTAATGTAGGTGACACTGTAAAGGTTCACGTACAGATTAAGGAAGGCGAAAAGAGCCGTATTCAAGTTTTTGAGGGTACTGTTATCGCTAAGAAGCACGGCGGTATCAGCGAAACTTTCACTGTAAGACGTGTTTCCCACGGTTGCGGTATCGAGAGAGTTTTCCCCGTTCACTCACCTGCTGTTGACAAGGTAGAAGTTATAAGACACGGTAAAGTCCGCAGAGCTAAGCTTTACTACCTCAGAGACAGAGTCGGCAAGGCTGCTAAGGTTAAGGAACAGATACGCTAAAAGGCTGATGACTGGGTTCAGGCAGTTCATTCTGCCTGTCCCGTCTATCTCCGCAAGGGACTTGAAGTCCCTTTTTTGCTAATATTATGAAGTTTGATTCCGTCATGGAAAAGGACTTTGCAATTTTTATGTTATGAGGTGTCACTATGGAAGAAAATGTTGAAATAAATCCAAGCGAAACAAATAAATCAGGAAACAAGCTTCTCGGTGATATCGTGGAAATTATTGAATCTACCTTAATCACGGTTTTTGTTATTGTAATGATTTTTACTTATATTCTGCACCCTGTAAACGTTGTCGGTACTTCAATGACAAATACGCTTCAGGATAATGACAGGATTTTTATGACTACTGTATATACCGATATTTCATACGGAGATATAGTTGTTATAGATAATGATATGGCATATCTTCTTGACCAAAACGATAACATTATTGAAAGAAATATTGATGGTTCTTCACTGAAAGAATGTATTATAAAGCGTGTTATTGCAACAGGCGGTCAGACGGTCGAAATAATTCCCGAAACGGGTGACGTTATTGTTGACGGAAAAACACTTGACGAACCGTATATAAAGGAAAAACTCAGAAACGGCGGTGTATTTGACTATCCGATAACTGTTCCCGAGGGATATTTCTTTGTAATGGGCGACAACAGAAACGGTTCTTCCGACAGCCGTAATCCTGATATTGGTCTTATAAAGAAAGACCAGATTTACGGAAAAGCTATTGTAAGATATGCACCTTTAAGTAAATTCAAATATCTCGGCGATTCATATAAGCACAGCAATGAATAACAGAGTAAAAAAATTTTTTATTACAGCTGTAAAAGATATTGTTTCATTTATTGAAACGGCGTTTATTACACTTTTTGTGATGACGCTTATTTTTACATATATTTTCCGTGTCGCTACCGTTAACGGAGAATCTATGAAAAATACCCTTATGCCCGATGACCGTCTTATTACTACTGCATGGTATAATTCCGCAAAACAGGGCGATATTGTGATTGTATATGCAGCTGATGCCGTTAGACTTAATGATGATGGCAGTCTTGATGTAGGAAAGGGTCTGAGGAAAACTCTTGTGAAAAGAGTTGTAGCAGTTGGGGGACAAACTATTGATATAGATTTTGAACGTGGTGCGGTTTATGTTGACGGAAAAATGCTTGATGAAAGCTATATAACAGGTCTTACCCATATGGACGAAGGAGCGTTTACAGGCAAATATCCCGTAACTGTTCCTGAGGGATATGTTTTTGTTATGGGCGACAACAGACAGGTTTCAAAGGACAGCCGTTCTTCTGAAATAGGTTTTGTTGCAGTAAAGAATATAAACGGAAAAGTTATCATGCGTATTTCTCCGCTTGATTCTTTTGGTTTTGTTGAATGAAAATAAGGAGGGTTATCATTGGATAATACCGACATGAAACAGATACAGTGGTTTCCGGGGCATATGGCTAAGACGAGACGGCTTATATCTGCAAACCTTAAACTTGTAGATGCTGTTGCAGAAGTTGTTGACGCAAGAGCTCCGCTAAGCAGTCGTAATCCTGAAATGGACGGAATGACCGCAGGAAAGCCACGTATCATACTTCTTAATAAATGCGATTTGGCGGACGAAAAGGCTACTCAGAAATGGATTAGCTATTTCGGAAATCTCGGTGTGACTGCTATTGCGGTTGACTGTAAGTCGGGAAAAGGTCTCAAATCTTTTATCCCTACAGTGAAAACAAAAGTTTTAAAGGAACTTATGGAAAAACGTGCAAAAAACGGCATGACCGGTGCGGCTGTAAGGCTTATGATTGTAGGTATTCCCAATGTTGGAAAATCTTCGCTTATAAACCGTCTTGCAGGTTCAAAGAGGGCAAAAGTGGAGGACAGACCGGGTGTTACACGTACAAAGCAGTGGGTGAAGCTTGATAATAATATTGAACTTCTTGATATGCCCGGAGTGCTTTGGCCTAAGTTTGAAGACCAGAACGTTGCACTTAAACTTGCTTTTACGGGTGCGGTAAGTGATGATATTCTTGATATTGAAACTCTTGCAATGAAACTGCTTGTGTTCCTCAGGGAAAATTATCCGCAGTCGCTTAAAGAACGTTACAAAATAGAGTATACCGATGACGAGAGCGGACTTGATTTGCTTGAAAAAATCGGTAAAAAGCGTGGCATGATGATTGCAGGTGGAGAAATCAATACTGAAAGAGCCGCAATAACTGTAATTGACGAATTCAGAAGTGCAAAATTAGGACGCATTACTTTGGAGTTGCCGGAGGTAAGGAAAAATGAAGAATGAAACAAGAAAGAAACTTGAAGAAATCGCACAGAGATATGCAAAGTACGGTGTTACACTTATAGAATGTATGAGTATATATAACAGTGGTGTTGAATTTGGAATCAGTGAAGAATCCGCTGTTATCGGACTTCGTCTTGCATTGGCGAACAAGTTCAATGAACATGAATACTTTACAAGTGAGGACGTTGCTGCCGTTACAGGTGAAACCGTTGAAGAAATTAATCAGCGTATAGAGGAAAATAAGGAAGAACTTATGAACAATGGTTCTATTGTTGAGGTTTCGAGTCCTATACCTGATTTATTCAATTAATATAATTTTAAAGGAGGGTTTATTGTGTCAAAAATAATTCTCCATAAAGAACTGTTTGATTATGACAGTACGCTTAGAAAGGATTTTCCCGTTATATGCGGTGTTGACGAGGCTGGGCGAGGACCTTTAGCCGGAGATGTATATACAGCAGCCGTTATACTTAGTGACGGTGTACTGATAGATTATCTCAACGACAGCAAGAAAATTTCTGAAAAACGTCGTAAAAAGCTTTATGACGAAATTATTGAAAAAGCAGATGCTTACTGTATAGCAACCGCTTCCGTTGCCGAAATAGACAGCCTTAATATTTTAAAGGCAACTATGCTTGCAATGAAAAGAGCAGTTGAGGGACTGGGCGTGAAACCCGACCTTGCCCTTATTGACGGCAACAGAACGCCCGAACTTGACTGTGAAAGTCGTTTTGTCATAAAGGGCGACGCTACTTCTGCTTCAATTTCTGCGGCTTCCGTGCTTGCAAAAGTTGCCCGTGACCGCTATATGAAAGAACTTTCCGAAAAATATCCTGAATACTGTTTTGAAAAGCACAAGGGTTACGGTACAAAACTGCATTATGAAATGCTTGAAAAATACGGTATATCGGACGTTCACCGCAGGACTTTCCTGAAAAAGCTTAATCATGACAGCAAGTGAAACGGGAAAACTCGGCGAGGAAAAAGTCTGTGCCTATCTTGAAGAAATTGGTTACAGGATTGTTGACCGTAATTACAGGATAAGGGGCGGAGAAATCGACATAATTGCCGAAAACGGTGAATATATTGCGTTTGTTGAAGTAAAGTCAAGAAAGCCCGACAGTCTTGTGACAGGCTTTGAAGCAGTAAACAGACGCAAAAAGGGTCTTATAATCAGGACTGCTGCTGATTATTGCTGTAAGAATCCGAGTACACTGCAACCGAGATTTGACGTTGCACAGGTCATTATTGACGACGGAAAGGTGAACAGCATTGATTATATTTTTAATGCCTATGATACAACAGGCTACAATTTCATTTTCTGAAGGGTGATAATATGTTTTATAACAGCACAAGAAACAGTACTGTAAAAGTAAGCAGTGCTGAGGCTATTACTCAGGGAATTTCTGCGGACGGAGGTCTTTTCGTTCCTGAAAGTATTCCGACACTTTCGCTTGATGAAATAAAAGCCGTCGGCGATATGAGTTATGCCGACAGAGCCGCATTTGTTTTTTCAAAGTATCTTACCGACTTTACAGATGCGGAAATTCATTACTGTACGGATAATGCTTACAGTACAAAGAATTTTGAAACTGAAAGCATTGCGGAAATCGCTCATCTTTTTGATGGTACTTATATGCTTGAACTCTGGCACGGTCCTACGTGTGCTTTCAAGGATATGGCTTTGCAGATTCTTCCTTATTTCCTGACGACTTCCGCCAAGAAAATAAATCTTGACAAGAAAATCGTGATTCTCGTTGCAACTTCAGGTGATACGGGAAAAGCTGCTCTTGAGGGTTTCAGAGATGTTGAGGGTACTTCTATAATGGTATTCTATCCTGAGGACGGCGTTAGTCCTATGCAGAAACGTCAGATGAAAACTCAGGAGGGTTCAAATGTCGGAGTATGTGCGTTAAAGGGTAATTTTGACGACTGTCAGAACGGTGTAAAGGCTATCTTTACAGATGAAAATGTTAAAAAACAGCTTGACGAAAAGGGAATGATGTTCTCCAGTGCAAACTCTATCAACTGGGGCAGACTTGTTCCTCAGATTGTCTACTATGTTTCTTCTTACGCCGAACTCGTAAAGGACGGCGAAATTGAAGCAGGTGATAAGATTAATATTGTTGTTCCTACAGGTAACTTCGGTAACATTCTTGCCGCTTACTATGCAAAGCATATGGGTGTGCCGGTAAACAAGCTTATCTGTGCTTCAAATATAAACAACGTTCTTACTGATTTTATAAATACAGGTATTTACGACAGAAACAGAAAGTTTTATGCCACTGTTTCACCGTCTATGGATATTCTTATTTCAAGTAATCTTGAAAGACTCCTCTATCTCCTTACAGACAGAAATGATTCTCTTATAAAGGAATGGTTCGGTAAGCTTTCAGCAGAGGGTAAGTATGAAGTAAGTGACGACATAAAGGTTAAAATCAGTGAAGAATTTTTTGCGGGCTGTTGCGACGATGTTCAGACAAAGAATACTATTCACGAAATCTATGAGAAATATTCCTATACCTGTGATACTCACACAGCTGTTGCGGTCAAGGTATATGAGGATTACAAGAAGGCTACAGGCGATACAACAAAGACTGTTATTGCATCTACCGCAAGCCCGTACAAATTCAGTGAAGCAGTTCTTGAAGCCGTACAGGATTCAAAGTCTGAACTTGACGAATATGATATGATTGACAAGCTTGCAGAACTTTCAAAAATGCCTGTTCCGTCTGCTCTTGCTGACCTCCGGAACAAGCCTGAAAGATTCAATGATGTTATTGACAAGGCAGAACAGAAAGAATATGTTCTGAAAACTCTTGGTATCTGATGAGCCTGTTTGTTATAGCTGATTTGCACTTGTGTCAGGGAAATCCAGAAAAGACTATGAGTATTTTCAGCGGTTGGAAAAACTATCAGGAACTTATTCGTAAAAACTGGCTTGAACTTATAAAAAACGACGATACTGTAGTAATTCCCGGTGATATTTCATGGGGAATGTCACTACAGGATTCAGCCCCCGATTTTCATTTTATTGAAAATCTTACGGGTGAAAAAATTATAATCAAAGGAAACCACGATTATTGGTGGTCTACAAAAAAGAAAATGGAGGATTTTCTTACAGCGGAGGGGTGCAGGAGTATTAAAATTCTGCATAACAATCACTTTCGTTATGGAAAGTACGGGATATGCGGTACAAGAGGCTGGGTGAATATGCCGGGTGAAACACAGGACGAAAAAGTACTTAAACGTGAGGTACAGCGTCTTGAAACTTCCGTAAAGTCTGCCCTTAATGAAAATCTCGAACCTATTGTTTTTATGCATTACCCCCCCATTTTCGCAACAAATTTCAACTATGACATACTTGAAATCCTTTACCGTTACAATATAAAAGATTGTTATTACGGTCATGTTCACGGTCGTTCCGCACATGAACTATGTATTAAAAATACATATGATGGTGTGAATTTTCATCTTGTTTCAGGTGATTATTTACAGTTTGTGCCTGAAAAAGTGATGTGATTTGTAAAAAATGCAGAACTGTTAAAAATCAGTAGAAAAATTTTTTGAATTGTGGTATAATATACCAAGTATGTTATATAAATAATGGAGGATATACAAATCATGAGTTTAAAATCATCAAACAAAACAGATGTAAACACTACTGAACTGGTTATCAGCATTGATGCCGAAAAGTTTGAAAATGCCGTTGAGAGAGAGTATCAGCGTCAGAAGAAGAATATTCAGATTAAGGGATTCAGAAAGGGTCACGTTTCACGTAAGCTTGCCGAAAGAGAATTTGGTGAGGGTGCTTTCTATGAGGGTGCTATAAATGCACTTATCGGTCCTGAAATCGACAGTGCCGTAACAGGTCTTGGTCTTGTTCTCGTTGATAGACCTTCCGTTGAAGTTACTTCTATCGAAAAGGAAACAGGCGTTGAACTCAAAGCAGTATGCATTACAAAGCCTGAAATCGAAATTTCCGGTTATAAGGGCATGAAGGCTTCAAAGGCTGTAAAGGAAATTACAGACGAAGATATAGACAAGCAGATTCAGATGATTAGAAAGAAGAACGCTCGTATAGTTTCAGTTGACGACAGAGCCGCTCAGCTTAACGACGAAGTTACTATTGATTTTGAAGGCTTTTTCGGTGACGAGGCTTTTGAAGGCGGTAAAGGTGAGGACCACCCGCTTGTACTCGGAAGCGGTCAGTTTATTCCCGGTTTTGAGGACCAGATTGTCGGTCACAGCATCGGCGAAGAATTTGATGTAAACGTTACATTCCCCGAAGATTATCAGATGACTGAATATGCAGGCAAGGAAGCTGTATTCAAGACAAAAATCAAGGCTATCAGCTTTGAGGAACTCCCTGAAATCAATGATGACCTTATAAAAGACGCTACAGAATTTGATACAGTGGACGAGTATAGAGCAGACATCAGAGCAAAACTTGAAGATGCTGCAAAAAATCAGGCTGATTCAGACTTTGAAAATGCACTTATGAATGAACTTATTGAAAAAGTTGATTCTCCTATCCCGAATTGTATGTTTGAGCAGAGAATTGATGCTATTGTACGTACTTTTGAACAGCAGCTCGCACAGCAGGGTATGGACATCAAGCTTTATTTCCAGTATACAGGCATGAATATGGACGATTTCAGAGAATCTTACAGAGACAGAGCTGTAAATGAAGTAAAGCTCAGACTCGCACTTGAAAAGATTACTGAAATTGAAAACTTTGAAGTTTCAGAAGACGAAATCAATGCAGGTCTTGCTGACGTTGCAGCAGCAAACAACGTAGACGTTGAAACTATCAAGAAGTTTATTCCTTTCAATGAGTATGTAATGGACCTCAAGGTTCAGAAAGCAGTTGACCTTATCAAAGAAACAGCTGTTGAAGAAGATGCTCCTGCTGAGGAAAATGCTGAATAATTCGGTGTAAGCCGTTTATTGTAAAAAATATATATAAATGTTGTCCCGCCTGATAAACGTGGGACAACAGCGTTTTGTAGAAAGGGCGATGAATAATGAGCAGTTTAGTACCTTATGTCGTTGAACAGACAAGCCGTGGAGAAAGGTCTTATGATATTTTCTCACGTCTCTTAAATGACAGAATTATTATGCTTTCAGACCAGGTCAATGATGCTACAGCAAGTCTTGTGGTTTCACAGCTTTTATATCTTGAAGGTCAGGACAGTGAAAAGGATATTTCACTTTATATCAACAGTCCGGGCGGTTCAATTACTGCCGGAATGGCGATTTATGACACCATGAATTATATCAAGTGTGATGTTTCAACTATCTGTATAGGTATGGCTGCCTCAATGGGAGCGTTTCTGCTTTCTTCCGGTGCAAAAGGCAAGAGATTTTCGCTTCCAAACAGTGAGATTCTGATTCATCAGCCACTTATTTCGGGCGGGCTTTCGGGACAGTGTACAGATATAAAGATTCATTCAGACCATCTTGTAAGAACACGTCAGAAAATGAATGAAATTCTTGCTGCCAATACAGGTAAACCTATTGAACAGATTCAGATTGATACTGAACGTGATAATTATATGTATGCCAATGAAGCTATGGAATACGGTCTCATTGATAAGGTTATCGAAAAAAGGTAGGTTTTGTAAATGGCTGAAAATTTCAAATCATGCAGTTTTTGCGGCAAGGGAGAAAACAGGGTTCAGACCATGATGTCTGCTGGTCTTGCCAATATCTGCGATGAATGTGTCTGCTACTGCTATGAAATGCTTTATGGTCCGGGACTTGTCAAAGCTAACCGTAAAGCCGCAAAGCCTGATAATGAATCCGCTTCATCTGAAATCAAACTCCTGAAACCCGTTGAAATCAAGAAGTTTCTTGACGAATACGTTATAGGTCAGGACGATGCTAAAATTTCGCTTGCCGTTGCAGTATATAATCATTATAAGCGTATTATGAGTCAGAGTGAACAGGAAGAAAACAAAACTGATGATGTTGAACTTCAAAAGAGTAATGTTCTTCTTCTCGGTCCTACGGGCGTAGGAAAGACTTTTCTTGCACAGACTCTTGCAAAGCTTCTTAATGTTCCATTTGCAATTGCAGACGCTACTACCATTACAGAAGCGGGATATGTCGGCGACGACGTTGAAAACGTTCTGCTCAGGCTTATTCAGGCTGCCGATTACGACATAAAAGCGGCTGAAAAGGGTATTATCTATATTGACGAAATTGACAAAATCGCAAGAAAGTCCGAAAATACTTCTCTTACCCGTGATGTAAGCGGTGAAGGTGTTCAGCAGGCACTTCTTAAAATTATTGAAGGTACTGTTTCAAATGTTCCGCCGCAGGGTGGAAGAAAGCACCCCAATCAAGAAGTATTACAAATTAATACAAAAAATATTCTCTTTATCTGCGGCGGTGCGTTTGACGGTCTTGAAAAACAGATTCAGAAACGAATAGGTAAATCGTCAATTGGTTTTGGCGGAGAAATAAAGTCACCTGTTGAGGAAAAAGACAATATATTTAAAAAGGTTGTTCCTAAAGACCTCGTAAAATTCGGCATGGTTCCTGAATTTATCGGACGACTTCCCGTTATATCGGTTCTTGAGGAACTTGACGAAAATTCACTTGTCAGAATACTTACAGAGCCTAAAAATGCTCTTGTAAAGCAGTACAGAAAGCTTTTTGAGTATGATGATATTGAGCTTGAAATTGAGGAAGATGCACTTATTACAATTGCCAAGAAAGCAATATCCCAGAAAACAGGTGCAAGAGGTCTGCGTTCGATAATAGAGGCAGTTCTTATGAAAACTATGTATTCTGTTCCGTCTGACGGCAGTATAGCAAAGGTTACTGTAACAGCAGAAAGTGTTGAGGGAACTTCTCAGCCGATTCTTACAAACAGACGAAATAAAATAGTTGATTTTGCAGATATAGCATAAAAAAAAGGGTCACTTTAAAGTGACCCTTTTTTGTTGGTGCTTAATCAGCAGCCACAACCGCAGCCGTTGTTGTTGCAGCCACAGTCATTGTTGTTGTTTCCGCAGCCACCGCAGATAACGAGGAAGAGGATGATTAAGAGGATGATGCACCAGCAGTTATTGCCTTCAAAACAGTTACACATAAAAAAACAACTCCTTGTGTTGAATGTATTTAAAGCGTTTTTGTTTCGCTTCATAGTACATAATATGCCATAGCAAAAAAAGTGTTACAATTTTTTTCTGCATTGCTGTTTTCGACTGTTATCGCATGAAAATAGTGGCATAATATAAGCAGGTGTTTTTCAGGAGGGTGTAATAATGATAAATACAGATAAGTTTACAAAAAAAGCGGTAAGAATTATTGAAAATGCGGTTTGCATAGCGTCTGAATTTGGTCATACCTATATCGGAAGCGAGCATATTTTACTTTCAATAGCAGATGACGGTACAACCGCCGCCGCCGAGATACTGACCGAAAACGGTGTTACCTATAATAACCTTAAACGTGAGGTTATACAGCTTGTGGGACAGGGAACACCGTCTATTCTGAATCAGCGGTATTTTACGACGGCAACCAAGAAAATTCTTGAACATTCCTATGAAATTGCGGTTGCAGACAAAAAACGTCAGGCTGCTCCGGAACATATCCTTGCGGCGATTATCAGGGAATCTTCATGTAGTGCCTGTACTGTCATAAAGAAAACAGGCGGAAATCTTACGGGAATATGCGGAGGACTTAATGTAATTCATTCGTCGGAGGTTCAGACGGAACTTTTAGAGGCAGTAAAACCCAAAATATCAAGTTTACCGAATCTTTTCAGATATGGTAAAAATCTTACGGATATAACAGTAATAAAAAAGAACGACCCGCTTATTGGCAGACAAAGCGAAATTGAAAGAGTATTGCAGGTTCTTTCAAGAAGGAATAAAAATAATCCGTGTCTGATAGGAGAAGCAGGTGTGGGAAAGACCGCTATTGTCGAGGGAGTGGCAGAACTTTTTGTCAGAAATCTTGTTCCTGATTCGCTGAAAAACAAGTTTATTTTTGCACTTGATTTTACTTCACTGCTTTCGGGTGCAAAATACAGGGGAGATTTTGAGGAACGTGTAAAGGCGTGTCTTGACGAAGCTGCAAATGCAGGGAATATAATTTTATTTATTGATGAAATTCATACAATAGTGGGTGCAGGAGCGGCAGAGGGTGCAATAGATGCGGCAAATATAATGAAACCACAGCTTGCACGTGGTGAACTTCAGATAATAGGTGCAACTACCTTTGAGGAGTACCGCAAGACGATTGAAAAGGACTCTGCACTTGAAAGACGTTTCCAGCCTGTCAGTGTCAACGAACCTGCAATAGAAAACTGTATTGAAATTATAAGCGGTCTAAAAAGCAATTATGAAACTTTTCACGGTGTGGAAATAAGTGAGGAAATAATTTCACTTTCGGTCAATATGTCTGTACGTTATATATCGGAGCGTTTTCTTCCTGACAAGGCTATTGACGTACTTGACGAAGCGTGTGCCTGTGCAAAGATAAGATACAGTACGGGGGTTCTTACAAAAGATACCGAGTATATAAATATGAATACGGCAAAGTGTAGGTTAAGCGGAATAAGAAAAATAATAAACGGAAATACCCGTCCCCGTGTGCTGAAAGAGGACATTATATCCGTGATTTCCATGAAAACAGGAATACCACTTGATAAAATAACCGTGAGAGACGCACAGGAGCTGAATTTTCTTAAAATAAGACTTTCAGAAAGGGTTATAGGTCATGAATATGCGGTAAACAGGATTACTAATGCCATATGCCGTGCAAAATCGGGACTGCGTGACGGAAATCGCCCTACAGCTTCATTTCTGTTTGCAGGACCTACAGGTGTTGGAAAGACTGAACTTGCAAAGGCTCTTGCGGACTGTATGTTCAGTTCGGGAAATAATCTTATAAGAATTGATATGTCTGAATATATGGAGAAACACTCTGTTTCAAAACTGATTGGAGCTCCTCCGGGGTATGCGGGATATGACGAACACCCCAATAATTTATGTGAAAGAGTGCGACGCAATCCGTATTCACTGATTTTGTTTGATGAAATTGAAAAAGCTGACATAGAAGTGCTGAATGTTCTGTTGCAGATACTTGACGACGGTATTCTTACCGATTCAACTATGAGAAGAGTTAGTTTCAGGAACTGTATAATAATTATGACTTCAAATGTAGGTGCTGATAAGTTCAGCCGTAAGTCAATGGTAGGATTTACGGAAAACGGTGAACTGGCAGGGGAGGAATATGTTCTTTCAAAACTAAGAGAACATTTTACACCTGAATTTATAAACAGAATTGACGAACTTGTTGTTTTCCGTCCGCTTACAAGGGAGGATTTGATAAAAATAAGCAGTATAACACTTGAAAACCTGCGCATACGTGCGAAAAGTCTTGGTATTGAATTAAGCTATTCACCTAAAGTGACAGAAGCTGTTGCGGACGCTAAAGAAACTGATAAATATGGTGCAAGACCTATAAAAAGACGTGTTACGGAACTTGTTGAAAATGAACTTGCGAAAATGATAGTAAAATCCGAAATCCGACAAGGTGAGACAATAAGGGTTGAACTTAAAGACAATAAAATTCTGTTTCTGAAAGGTGCGACTGTATAAAAAAAGGGGAGATTTTTTAATCTCCCTTTTCAGTGGTCTTTCTTTTTCTGAAAATCAGAAAAGCAGATGAGGAAGACAAAATTAATGCACAAGTTCCTGCAATAACAAGAGTTTCAGTCTTTAAGTCTGATTCTTCTTTGTATTCTGTTTCTGTACCGTCCGTCTGAACCACAAAAACAGGCTTGCCGTTCTTGTCCGTAACATACATATTATTTTTCACAATATCATATTCAATATTTTTTCCGTCTGTAAGGGAAATGTTGTTGTAGGATTTTTCAAAGTCTTTCTGATTTTTGTCGGACAGTTCAAGAATTTCGTCAGTAATGCCCGAAACCTTTATTTTATAGTCACCCGAAGGAATAAATATATAAGTGTGTTCATCATCGGACAGAATTTTCAGATTTTCTTTTTCAATTGGTTTGTCTGATTCTGAAACTTCAAAATCTGCATATGGATTATTTATCGTTATTTGTCTGTAGGTTATATAATTATCTGTGGTTTCGGAAAGATTTTCAACGTATATTTTAGGCTCAAAACAGTTAATCCCGAAAGTTCCGTTATCAAATGCCACTGTCTTTCCGTCCCTTGCACCAAACGGCATAAATGTCACGAAATCGTTTTCGTTTATAATATTGACTATATTAGGACAAATATTATCCGATAAAGTGTCATATACGTTTGGACAACCGAATGTATACACAAATATATCATTTTGGGAAAGTTTCAGAATTGAATCATCGCTGTTGAGTTCCGCACCAAGAAGTGAAGCACCTGCACCTCCTATACTGTGACCGCTGACAAGAACTTTAAGTTTACCGTCCTGTGCGGAATTAAGTATTTCACTATGATTTGAAATATACTCGTCAAGAGAGTTCTTTACTCTTATGTAGAAATCGTAATAATCGGGATTTGTCATGTCGTTCATGAATGGCTGACTGAAATCTTTATTAATCTGACTGTAGAAATCATTTTTTCCGCTGTTGCCCTTTAGTGTGACGGTAAGCAATGTTGTCTGTCCGATTTTTTGGGAAGCAAATGAAAATGAATAATCATCGGACGGATAACCATATATTTCGATATTGTCGGAAGTAAAACCAAGCTGTCTGTAGGCTGAATTTATATAGTAACCACTTTCACGTTTACCGTTGTATGAAGCGGAACTTAGTGCAACGGCAATTTCTGCAATATTGCTGTGGTATTCCGTGGAATCCTGATAAAAAATATCTTCAGTAATAACGGTATCAATCGCACCGCCGTAATATCTTACACCGTCGGGAATATCTTTGTCTGTAGCATTGACATATTTATGACCGTAATGTGCAGAAAGACCGTTATCCTCGTTTGTATCAAAGTAGACGAACTGTCCGAATTTCTGACCATTGGGAACTTGTGGTATCAGGTCGCTTTCATTTATAATATTAATAATATTATCGCAGTCTGTAACAGTCGGGTCACCATAGTATACATTTGGACAGGCAAAACTATACACAAAAATATCATTCTGTGGAATGTCAAGTTTTTCGCTGAACATGGTGTTTACAGTTTCATTTCCGTCAAAACCGCTGTAATTGTTGTCCTCGTATGTATTAAAATAAGCACCGAGAAGATTGGTTCCTGCACCTCCGAGACTGTGACCTGTAATAAGTATTTTAAGGTTGCCTTTATCGGCAGAATCCGTGATTTCAGGGTGTTCTCCGAGATACAGGCTTAAACCTACAGAAACCTTGCGGAAAAAGTTTACAAAGCCTGTCGGAGAACTGTCTTTATAGAAGTTTGTACCGAATATTGAAATATCATTAAGAATGTCACTTGTACTGTTCAGATTAGTTCCACGCAGTGCTATTACAAGCAGACGTGTATCTCCTATTTCCCGTGTAGCGACCGAAAAGGACAACGAATCACCGTAAACATCTATTAAATCGGTATCATATGAAGCGTTGTTTTCCGCACCTTCATAACTGAAAAGCGTCACATCGTTTTCGATATCAAAGCCGAGTTTTTCATATGCACGGTTTATGTAGTAGCCGTTTTCCTTGTCGCCGTTATAGCACGCACTGCTTAGTGAGGAGGCAAGAAGTGCGATATTTCTGTGATAGCCGTTTGAATTTTGTTCAAACATTTCTTCATTTATTTCAACTTCTGCTTTGCCGTCGTAAAATTCTATAGTTTCGGAAAGGCTGTCCAAAGCTGAAGAAGTGTAAAAATTTCCGTAAAGAAGTGAAAATACTGTAAATCCGCTTAAAATCACGCTTATTATTTTTTTCATTCTGAATCTCCGTTTATTAATTTTATATATTTTATGTAAATTATGACGTTGATATTACAATCCTGAAAGGTCAAAATCCGGAACATACTTTTCCGAAGAAGATGAAGATTGCTGGGTAAAGCCGTTTATGCCGAGATTTAAGGCGTGTTTCACTATGCTGTTGTATTCCATTTTGGTTACACGGCGTTTTATTTCGCTGAATTTTTTGTCTGTAAAGTCAAATGGTGTATATTGGTTCATTATACTGACAAGAACGGAGTCAAACTGGATATTTTCGGCAATCCATTCAATTATTTTCATAGAGTCGTGACGGTGCGACGGAAGAACCATATGACGTATAATAACACCTTTAATTAATCCTCCATGTTCGTTGTAGACGGGTTTGCCGACCTGTTTAATCATTGAAAGTACTGCGGACGACGTATATTTAAAATAGTCAGGTGCATTTGAGTAGCGTGCGGATAATTCCGACGAAAAATATTTGATGTCGGGTATATAAATATCAATGTATCCGTTTAGAGAATCAATTGTTTCGGTGAGTTCATAACCGCCTGAGTTGTATATCACGGGTATTTCAAGCTTATGTTTAATATGGTCAAGTGCCTTTATTATGGACGGTACGAAATGTGTAGGTGTAATAAGTTCTATATTGTCCGCACCCTTGTCCTGTAATGACAGGAATATGTCTGAAAGTTCTGCAATACTTAATTTTTTCCCGAAAAGTTCGTTGCTTATCCTGTTATTCTGACAGTAACAGCAGTGCAGGTTACAGCCTGAAAAAAATACCGTTCCTGCTCCGTTTCTGTAGGATATGCAGGGTTCTTCCCACTGATGCAGTGAAGCTTTTGCACATAATATTTCTGCATCTGTTCCGCAGAAACCTTTGCTTTTGTATCTGTTTATATTGCATTGTCTCGGACACAAACGACAATTTTCATATATTTCCATTACATCACCTCTCACATTATTATAACATATTTTCCGAAATGTATCAACAAAAAAATTCCCCCGACTAAGCAGGGGAATTTGTCATTATTTATGACTTTTTATAATTGATTTACTGCAAAGATATGTTATAAGGAAGTAACCGCCGTAAATCAGGAGTATCATAACTGAAGTAAATCCTATTGATTCGGCAAGTTTTTCAGTTCCGAAAGTTTCAAGCAGGAACATTGAGAATTTCATTCCGAATACTGAATGTACGCAGGCGAGAAGAAGCGGAAGGAGGAAAAATATACCTGTCTGTCTGAAAAGTGACTTTGATATGTCGCTTTCTTCTGCACCTATTTTGCGTAACATTTCATATCTTGAAATGCTGTCAACACTGTCTGAAAGCTGTTTCAGGGCAATAATCGCAGCACATGAAATAAGGAAGATTAAACCGATATACAGTCCTATAAATGTAACCATTGCACCAAGACCTATAGTAGCTTCTGAGATGTCAATTCTTGTATTCATTGAATCTGTATATACAACATTGAGATTTTCCACGGTCGGAACCCATGTGTTGATGAAATTCTTGTATTCGGAAATAATTTTATCTTCAACGGCTTGTTTTTCTTCTTTTGTTCCGGCGTTGTAATTGCCTATAAAATAATCTTTCTTTGCGGAGTTTTCGTCAACAACACTGTCCGGTACAATATAAAGTCCGGTATTAAGATGCTGTGACGATATATCTATAAAGCCGTCCTGACATTCATTATATTTTGATGTAAGGGTATGTCCGAAAACTGTTATTTCCTTGTCTGTTTTCAGGGTTGTGTCTCTTATTGCCTTCATGCTTTTAAAGTCGCACATTAAAATAAATTCATTTTCATTGAGTGTCACTTCTTTTCTGCCGTAAAGCCTCATAAGTGCGTTATAATCACTCAATCTGACAATATCTTCAGTTTGGTCATAATCAAGATACATATACTGTTTTTTCATTTCCTCAAGATTACTGCCGAGAGAATCAGCAAAAGTAAAATTTTTGTCTCCGTAGTCATGGAAATGAACGTATTCACTGAAATTTTCTTCAATATTCACATCATATTCATGAGTTTTTTCTATAATATCTGTGTACTGTAATTCCTGATTGTGATATTCAGCCCACTGCCACTCAAAGTCAACGGGACACATTTCCTTTAAGTTTGCGTTCATTGAGTTTCTTATTGAAAAGGCTGACGATAATGTACATATAGTCACGAACAGCATAAGGCATATGACACTCATTGATGCTACTGTTGTGTTGACTTTACTGCTTATCTGTCGGAAAGTGAAACTGTTAAGACCCTTGTAATACTTCTTTTTCATGGACATTACAACCCTTAACATCATTCCCGATACAGACCAGAAGATAAGAAATGTGGATATTGCACCTATTGCTATCATTTCCATGAGTTTCTTTGTACTCATGTCATTGGTTTTCCAGCCTGCTACATAGTAAGCATATCCCAATGCACATACAGAAACTATAAATATTATCACACAAAGTACGGGGTTTTTAAGTTTGAGTTTTTCAGACTTTTTGCCCGACTGCAAAAGGTTTATAAGCTTACATTTGCTTATCATGAAACTGTTGAAAATCATTACAACAAGGTACATAATACCGAAATATATAGCAGTCTTGATTATTGCTTCACTTGATACCATGAAAGTATATTCAGTCATATCGGCTTCAAAGAGATTTGCAACAAGCGTACTCATAAGCTGTGAAAGTCCTATGCCGATAAGCAGACCGACACCGAGTGAACCAATTCCGATAATAATTGTCTCTATGAGCAGGATTGCGGAAATTCTTCCTTTTCCCATTCCGAGAATAAGGTAAAGGGCAAATTCTTTGTTTCGGCGTTTCATGAGGAAACGGCTTGCGTATACAATAAGAAGTCCGAGAATTACCGACACAAATACACTTATACCGTTAAGCATATTTTTAAGAAGTTCGATTATATCACTTGTATTCTGTGAAACTTGCAGAAAAGCTGTCTGTTCACCTATTGCATTGAACACATAGAAAACTGCAACGCCTATTATCAGTGTAAAGAAGTATATGGCGTAATCACGGAAACTTTTTCTGATATTGCTGAAAGAAAGTTTAAAGAGCATCGTTCACGTCACCTCCCAGCAGTGTAACAACATCTATTATCTTGTCAAAAAACTGCTTGCGGTTGTCGTTTCCCCTGCATATTTCGTGAAACACTTTTCCGTCTTTTATGAACAGAACACGTGAAGCGTAACTTGCCGTGAAACTGTCATGTGTAACCATCATAATAGTAGCGTCGTGTTCGTAATTCAGGTAGTTGAAACGTTCAAGAAGCATTTTGGCGGACTTTGAGTCCAACGCTCCCGTTGGTTCGTCGGCAAGGATTAATTTCGGATTGGTTACAATTGCTCTTGCCGAAGCAATTCGCTGTTTCTGACCACCTGACATCTGATAGGGATATTTCTGCAAAACTCCTGTAATGCCCAGTTGTTGAGCGACGTTTTTTACAGCTTTGTCAATTTCTACGGGACTTACTTTCTGTATCGACAGTGCAAGTGCAATATTTTCGTAAGCCGTGAGGGTGTCGAGCAGGTTGAAGTCCTGAAAGATAAAACCGAGTTTTTCACGACGAAACTGATTAAGTTGTTTGCCTTTGAGGGTTGTGATGTCGATATTTTCAAGATAGATGTGACCTGATGTCACTCTGTCGATGGTGGAAATGCAGTTGAGCAGGGTAGTCTTACCGCTTCCCGAAGCTCCCATTATTGCCACAAACTCACCCTTATTGACAGTGAATGAAATGTCGTCAATAGCCTTTGTAAGACTTGACTTACTGCCATAGTATTTTTCGATTTGCTGTATTTTTAATAATTCCATTTTTCAGCCTCCTTGTTTTGATGACTTAATTATACAGCAAATATTCTTGTTTGTCCTGCGTTCAATATTACAAAACATTACAATTTTGTAATGTTACTCAATTTTCATGAAATTATTTTTTCCGAAAGTAATTGATATATCCGTAAATTCATTCTGTACAGAACAGGCTTTTACATCGTGTCCTAGACTTTCACAAAGCTTTTTTATAATATAAAGACCCATTCCGGTAGATTTGGCATGAGTGCGACCATTTTCGCCTGTGTAGGATTTTTCAAAGATATACGGCAAATCTGATAATGGTATGCCTATACCGTTGTCACGCATATGAAGTGTTATGGTATCGTCAGTTTCTACGGCATATATATTAATTTCGGGTTCACGGTCAGGAGAAAAGTATTTCATGCTGTTACCTATAACCTGTCCTATAATATATTCAAGCCACTTGCTGTCGGTCATAACGGTAATGTCAAGATTTTCTGCTTTGATAATAACATTTCTCTGCTGTAGTTCTTCACGGTTTTTTACAGCATAAGCGTTAAAGACACGTTTCAGCGAAACTTCTTTTATTAAATAGTCCTTTTCGGCATTTTCACTGCGGACGTAATACATTACGTTTTCAATGCAGTCGTCAATGCGTCTCAGCTGTTCGGAATACTTTTCGCTTGTTTCGGGATTATTGTGGCACATAAGCAGTAAACTTGCAACGGGCAGTTTTACTTCATGCACCCATAATTCTATATATTCCTTAAATTCAGTGGAATGACGGCGGTATTCTGCAATATTGTCGCACATTGACTTATTTGTTTCACAAAGAATGTCATAAAAAACTTGTCCTTCATAGAAATTAGGTGATTCTGTCATTGCTGAAAGAAGATATTTCTTGTCAAGATTTTCTGTATTTGAGATAAGGTCTGTATAGAACGTTTTTCTTCGGAAATACTCCAATAGTATTTTTAATATATCTGCCATAAAGTATATAATACCTATTATCGCTATCTGTCCCGACCTTATGTGAAAAGCAGACAGAAAGTCCCATATTATAAGCCATGCACATAAACTTATAATGACAGAAACAATTTTGTCGGCTAAAAACTTTCTGAAATTCATATCAGTATATACCCCTGTTTTTTGCGTGTTTCTATGGCGTTTTCACAGCCGAAGTCAGCCAGTTTTGAACGCAGACGGCTTATATTTACGGTAAGTGCATTGTCGTTAATATATTCCTCGTTGTCCCATAGAGTTGTCATAAGTTCGTCACGGGAGACTATCTGTCCCTGATGGTCAAGCAGAAGCTGAAAAATAATCATTTCGTTTTTTGTCAGAATAAGTTCATCATTTCCGTCGGAAAGACTTCCTTTGGCAGTATTAATCTGTAAATTCCTGTATGAAGTCTTTATATTTTCCTTGTACGAACGTTTAAGAACAGCCGAAATCCTTAAAAGCAGAATGGTCGGGTTATATGGTTTGGTGATGTAGTCGTCCGCACCGTAACTCATGGAAAGCACTTCATCTGTTTCGGACGTTCTGCTTGTTATCATTATAACAGGTGTATCGGTTTCACGGCGTATTTCTTTCAGAAGTGTTTCACCGTTCACTACAGGAATATTTATGTCAAGAAGGATAAGGTCTGATTCAGATTCAAGTATATGACGTTTTGAATCTGAAAAATCCGTCAGACATTCAGTTTCGTAACCTGCATTTTTCAGCAGTTCCGCAAGTTCTGTGCGGATTGATTTGTCATCTTCAATAATATATATTTTATTCATATTATTTACTCCTTTGCTTTCAGTCGGCGATATTATAGCACATTTTATTTTCTTTGTCAAATTATTCCGCACAAAAAGTAAAATAAACGCATAATATAATTTTGAGGTGATAATTTATGGTTATGTGTGCCACTGTACTCGAAGTAAATAATGATAGTCTGCTTGTACATGATAATGAAACCCAACAGGACGTTATTGTAAATACTTCCTGCGTATGCAGAATAAATGTAAATGACCGTGTAAAGATAGTATATAACGGAATAATGACAAACAGTCTGCCACCGCAGATAAGTTCTTCAAGAATATTCAGAATCCCATGCAACAGATGCAGGTAACATCAAAGGCGGTATTAAAAAAATACCGTCTTTTTTTATTTTTTTGTGAGAGAAATAAGAGTTTTATACGTCTAATAATATATGGTATGGATTGACAGAACATTTTTACATATTGCTTGACTTTTCATTAAAATTATGATATAATTTCTATGTGAGCGTTCAGAATATCAGTCCGGATAATATATTAATAATTAAACAAAATGGAGGATTTGATGTTAAACATATTTCTTGCGATTCTTATTCCTGCGGTGTGTTTTGGTTTTTCCTTTATAATTGATACAAAAGAGGGATTGCCGGATAATAGCAGGAAAAAAAAATCTTCAGAAATGTCTGAAGAAAAAATATTCCGACGGCACACTTTAATTCTTTTTGTGGCAGAAGTATTGATATTCCTGCTTATGACGATATTTTCAGAACATTTTATGTTCAATGACGGAAAACATATAAATATTTTTGCTCTCTGCATAACCGCACTGCTTCCGTTTTTAGCGATTGCTTCTCCGTATATCTTTAAAAAAGAGAATGTTTGCAGATTTCTCAAAAAATCGGCGGTATGTGCAATGGTTATTTTTGTAGCCGAGGTTGCGGTATTCAACGCAAAGAGTTTTACAAGTTCGTCTGTTGATTTTACATTTACAACTAACGACATTGTGACGGAAAATAATGCCGAAATAAAAGACGGTAAAATTAATGTGACAGGAAATTCAGCGGTTGAAATTACAAATGTACCCGACGGCACTAACGCACTTATCGTTGATATAAGTCAGAAACAGGATAAAAACAGTTTGCCTTTCAGCGTATCCCTTGCAATGAAAGACGGAAATTTCAGCCAGTCATATATAACTGTACAGTCAAAGTATATAAGAGCATATGATGAAGGTCTTGACTTTTCTTTCCGTCCCTATGAAAGTATAGTGTCACTGAAAATGTCATTAAGCGATATTTCCAATCCCGTTACCATAAAAAGCATACGTGCGGTAGGAGCTTTGCCTTTTGCATTTTCAATGATAAGATATTTTATATTACTTATAGTTGCTGTATTTGTTGTGGCAATAAAAGAATTCAGACTTTATAAAATATCCTTTGATTTCAGAAAACGTTCACACATTATAATTGCTGAAATTATGGCAGTTGTCTGTACGTTAAGTACATTGGCATTTTTACAGCCCGAACAAGAACCTATCGAATATACGGGCGATTCTGCTACACTGATGAGCAGTCCGTATGCCCTTACATTCGACGCATTCAAGAAACATCAGGTTTATCTTGACGTTGAAGCAGACCCCGGACTTGAAAATATTGAAAACGTCTATGAATCCACACAGCGTGTTGAATCAGGTCTTTTCTATCTTTGGGACTATGCTTATTATAAAGGTCATTACTACTGTTATTTCGGTGCTGCTCCTGTTATCACGTTCTATTTCCCTTATTACTGGATTACAGGAAAACTTCCGACATTGCCTATGGCAAATGCGTTTTTTGTATTTTTGGCTGTGTTCTTCTTCTGTCAGGCACTGCTTTCCGCAGTAAAGCTTCTTGCTCCGAGACCTAATATGCTTTTGCTTTTAGGAGCGATGCCTGCCGGTATGTGTTGTCTGGAAGTCTTTTATCTGCTTAACTGGACTGATATGTATTGTCTGCCAATTTCTTCGGGACTTTGTTATCTGTTCCTAAGTATATGGCTCGGCATGAAAGCGTGCAGTATGAAAAAACGTATTCCGAAACTTGTCGCACTGGCACTCGGCGGAACTTCTCTCGCCCTCTGTGTTGCTTCACGTCCCGGACTTGCTCTTGGTTCGGCAATCCTTATCCCGTTCTTTATGGGGATTCTTCTGAACAAAAAAGAAAAGTTATCATATCGTATCACACAGGCTTGTTGCTTTGTTATACCGCTTGTTAGCGGCGGTTGTATGGTTATGTGGTACAATATGGCACGTTTTGGCTCACCGTTTGATTTCGGTGCGTCATATCAGCTTACCGTAAGTGATATACACGCCAATCGTATATCTTTTGCCGGATTCTTCGGTATGTTGTATCATTATATTCTTCCACTTCTCAACAAGAGAAAATCTTTCCCGTTCTTTGAACCGATGTTCTTCGGTACTGATAACTATGGTTCATATACCTATATGGGTGACGGAATAGGTGCATTGACTTTTCCGCTGATATTAATGGGTATGCTTATGATTCCCGTTGCAATTCAGCGAAAAGGAAACCGTTTTGCTTATGGTGTGACAAAGTATCAGAGAAATGCAGTTTTTGCCTTGTGCTGTTTTGTTCCACTGTTTATAGGCTGGCAGGATTTTTGTCTTGGCGGAATAATAATGCGTTATATTATTGATATAATGCCTTTGCTTACAATAATAGCAGTAGTTGCCGTTCTGAGAAGTACGGTAAAACCCTCTAAGAACAAGTACCGTTATATTATCGCAGGTATTGCGGAAATGTCAACTTTCTGTTTTGGCTGGCTGGTTGCTATGGAACGTTCAAACGGAAATCTCGGAAGACATTGTCCGAATCTCTATGATATTGCGGAAAATTTAATTATATTCTGGCAGTAAATGCCACGAAAGGAAACGTACTATGAAAAAAGTTATTATTATCGGTGCAGGACCTGCTGGTCTTACAGCAGCTTACGAACTTTTAAAGGACAAATCGGGTGAATATGAAGTGACTGTCCTTGAGGAAACAAACGCTATCGGCGGTATCTCAAAAACCGTTAATTACAAGGGAAACCGTATGGATATGGGTGGTCACCGCTTTTTCTCAAAGATTCCCGAAGTAAATCAGTGGTGGAGTAATATGCTTCCCATGCAGGGTATGCCTTCATATGACGACATTATTCTTAAAAGAAAAACACGTGTGAAAAAGGGAGGACCAAACCCCGAAAAGTCAGACCGTGTAATGCTTACAAGACGCAGAGTTTCACGTATTCTGTTTAATTCAAAGTTCTATGATTACCCTGTTTCACTCAAACCCGAAACAATCAAAAATTTCGGATTCTTTACTACTATGAAGGTAGGTTTCAGCTACCTTTCCGCAGTAATTCACAAGCGTCCCGAAAATAATCTTGAAAACTTCTATATAAACTGTTTTGGTAAAGAACTTTATTCAATGTTTTTTGAATACTATACCGAAAATCTGTGGGGCAGACACCCGAGTGAAATTGACGCTTCATGGGGAGCTCAGCGTACAAAGGGACTTTCAATTGTCGGAATTATAAAGGACTTTTTCGGAAAGCTTTTCAATGTCAAGAACAGAAAAGTAAACACTTCTCTTATCGAAGAATTTAAGTATCCTAAGCTTGGTCCGGGACAGCTTTGGGAAGTTACTGCTGACGAAATCAAGAAACTCGGCGGTACGATTATCATGAATGCCGGAGTTAAGAAAATTCACAAGAATGATGATAATATTCTTACAGGTGTAACCTATATCAAGGACGGCGAGGAGATTCAGCTTAACGGTGATTATATCATTTCTTCAATGCCTGTAAAGGATTTGGTTGCAGGAATGAACGACGTTCCCGCAGAACCCGCAAGAATCGCAGCAGGACTTCCTTACCGTGATTATATGACACTCGGTGTTCTTATCCCTAAGCTCAATCTTAAAAACCTTACCGAAATGAAAACAGTCGGAAATATTGTTCCAGACTGCTGGGTTTACGTTCAGGACAGACGTGTTAAAATGGGAAGATTTCAGATTTACAACAACTGGTCTCCTTACATGGTAAAGGATTTGAAAAATACTGTTTGGGTTGGTCTTGAATATTTTGTTAACGAGGGCGACAAGTTCTGGAATATGACAGAAGCACAGTTTTCAAAGTTCTGTGTAAAGGAAATGGTAAAACTCGGACTTATTAACAGTCCTGATGAAGTCATTGACACACACATGGAAAAGGTAAAGAAAGCATATCCTGCTTATTTCGATACTTACGACGAAATGGACGACCTTATCAGCTATCTTGATACTATTGATAATCTCTATTGTGTCGGAAGAAACGGTCAGCACCGTTACAATAATATTGACCACTCAATGGTTACTTCTTTTGAAACAGTAAAGAATATAAAGTCAGGCAGAAAGGACAAGTCTAATATCTGGAGCGTAAATACTGAAAAAGAGTATCACGAGGAGAAAAAATAATGAACGGCTTTCAGGAAATAAAGGATATTTTCCGTGAAAGGAAGTTCGGAAAGCTTTTCGTGGGTGATACCGAAAACACACTTATACAGTTTTTCAGGTATGTTTTTGTGGGCGGACTTGCAACTGTAGTTGACTGGGGAATTTCATATATCCTTTTCAGATTCGTCTTTCACGAACAGTTTGCAGAACTTGCAAATTCTCTTTCATTCGTTGCCGGACTTATCGTAAACTATGTAATAAGTACATTCTGGATTTTCCGTAATTCAAAAGTGGAAAATCGCTTCATGGAGTTTCTCGGATTTGCGGCAATAGGTCTTGTCGGACTGTTCATGACTATCGGTATTACAAAGCTTTTTAAAATATGGCTTGCCGATAAAACAAGTCTGTTTCAGATTATAGCTAAGGTTGTTTCAACTGCCATTTCGTTCTTATGGAACTTCTTTGCAAGAAAATTTCTGCTTTTCAGCGGTAAAAAGGAAACCAAATAAAAATTAACGGACGCATATTCTGCGTCCGTTTTTTTAGTTTTTACGGTATAGTTTCGGATTGAAATCTTTTGCTTTTGCGTGAATTTCAGCAATAAGACCTTCAAATTCTGTTTTGTCGAAATGCGGTTCACTGCACGCAATTTCAAACTCCGTTTCCATGTAAAATTGAAAATATCCCGTTTCAAAGAAGCCGTTTCTGTATTAGAAGTTTCTTCTGCGGATTCGTTGTAAATTATTTTCGGAATTTTCGTCCGTTGCTTCAAAGTCAACAACAATATGACAATCATGGTAGTAATCTTTCAGGAGACGCAATGCGTTTCCGCCTATGCCTTTGGAACGTTTTTCGGGACATACCGCAAAATAGCATATATACACACATTTCATGAATCTCATAATTATAAAAAATCCTGAAAATTCATTATTCGTGTATATTCCGAGAATTTCCCTGCCCTCATCTTCCGAAAAACAGAACATATCTTCAACGGAAATTCTTTCATTTTCGGGAAAAGCCTGATTATTAAGTTTTTCAAGCAGAGGAATATCACATGAATTTCTGTTCATAATAAGTATGATATTATACATAAATTTCTCCTTTCTGTATGAAATTCCCCTGTCCGTCAGAACAGGGGATTGTGGAATTTATTTCCAGAAAAGAATTATTTTCTCAATTTCATAAGCTATTTCAGGGTAGTCAAGATGGAACTCACAGTAACGGAAAGCCTGATTTACAGACTGTATACCACTTACGTAAATAGTCCATACGAGAGAGAAACATAAGAAAATATTTATTATCTTTTTGATAGTCGGATTTTTTGTTTTTAGGTAAAGAGTGAAAATTATAACATAAGCACCAAGTAACATCTGCCACGCAAAATCGGTCATGTATCTTATTGCGTAACCGCTTTCCCATACCGACCATATAATAATCAGCGGAATTATAACACACGGAAATGCAAGATAAAAAGACTTTCTGATTTGTGTTTTTTTGTCGGGAAGTGTTTTAATTGCCTTTCCTGAAAGAAAATATGCAAACATAGGTAGTGCAAGGAAAAACAGACCACAGACATTATGGGTTGAGGAGTAGTCGTTGTAGAAAAATCCGCCTACATTCATATCCTGAAAATTTGCTGATACAAACGGATATTTTGTTGAGAATACAGGAACGTTAAAAAGGTAATTCCAAAAAGGAATGAGTGATAATCGCCAGTGGAATTGTGTGTTTCTGAAATCGTTTATTGTAAGGGAGTACTGTATTCCGAACTCAAACGGTGAGCCGAATCTTGCATAGTTATAGCACATCTGAATCATTCCGATACAAGCCATGGGAACAATGGCACACGCAAGGTATCTGATACTTTTTTTATTGAAGAGTTTCTTATTTCCGTGTGCAAATCTTGGTAAAGCACATATCATGAACACAGCCGCACATATACAGTAAAGCACAGTTGTCGGACGACTCAGAACAGCTATGGCAAACAGAAGTGACGAAACCGCCGTTTTTGGAAGGGATATTTTTCCTTTGCCTATTACGTTGGCAGAAACAAGGAAATAAAACGCCCACGTCATGAACGCAAAACCCGCCGACATTGCTACTTCATAGAAAAGCGGTCTGCCTATGCTGTACCATATACCGCTTATCATCTGTATTATAATAAGACTTATTATAAATATTCCTGTTGGAATTGTCGGGAAAAATTTACGTATGAACTTCATGAAAAGGCATGAAAGTCCTATAATTCCGATAATTGCAAAAATAAGAACGGCTGCGGACTCAGGAAAATAATATCCTGTAACAAGATGATAAGGCAAAAACAGCAATACTACCGGAGCAATACCGTAATATGAGTAGAATTTTCCGTCAAAGTAAACATGGTCCCATGCATATGTGTAATAGTAGTCATCTTCAAACAGGGGAACTAATTCAGCTTCACGGTGCTGTGTATCATAGGGGTTATCAAAAGAATTAAGGGCTTTGTCGGGAGCTTTTATCAGATATGTTCTTCCGTTCTCGAAAGCGTCAACCAATTGTTGTGTAACCTGACTTCCTTCCGTTTGGGTAAATTCTTCTTTCCACGTCTTATCGTCAATTCTGTAATTTGTCACCCACATTGCCCATATACAAGCTGTTGCAGTAATGCATACAGTAACAGCACGACAGAATTTAAGATTTTCATTTATACTGTTCTGCATGAATCTGCCCTTTATAACTGCATGAATGAACACACTCAGTACTACTATAAGCAGAAATCTTAACCACGCAATTTCAAACATTACAGGCATATTTATAGTTATACTCTTGATGTATGCCGTACCGAAATTCTGTGGTTTCAGCCTTACTTTTAAATCGCCGACGTTTCCTGAAAGTTCACACTGCAAGTACTGTGTCTGAATCTGTTTTCTTGATATAATGGTTTTGGCAATTTCACGTCTCGGAACTACAGTTGTTTCGTCTGTTGCGTCAATTGAAAAATCAACGGCGCGTGTATTTCCGACAAATGCAATATCTGCATATACTGTGCTTACCTGACGGTCTATATCAGGAAATGTCAGAACAAGTTCGTCCCCGTTTCTTACAGCTATATCTTTCTGATTACGTCTGTATATACCACCCTTGTCCAGTATGGAACGGCTTGCCTCATAGGTAATTGTATTGTAATCACCGAACCACATACGATATGACGGTATATTGAATACAGTCATTTCAAGAACAAAAGCTATCAGAATTGTTTTTATTGTAAATGAAATTATCGGAAGTCTGTGTTTGCTGTTTATAATACATAGTATATATACCGTCATGCAGACAATACCCATAAATGTATATGTACCTGAATACATTCCGAAATCTATAAAGTTGAATTTGTCCGTAATTGCAACGCTGAACATGAAAACAGTCATTCCCCTTGCAAGACTTCTCAAATTTGATACGAGTGCGGACGGTTTTGTTTTTTCATCACTTTTTATTTCTTTCAGAAAAATTATTATAATAGTTATAGAAATAATCAATGCAGTAATGAACAGAAATGTATTCATTGGCATACCTCCGGTTTAGCATAGATATTTATATTATACATTCAATAACGGATTT
>DETU01000078.1 GCA_002362175.1 Ruminococcus sp. UBA3280 | reverse complement strand
AATATATATTAACAGGCAATTTATGTTCTCATAAAAAACATATTTCTCCTGACTATTTAATTATATCACTATACTTCAATAATTTCAACTGCTTTATATTTAAAAAAATAAGAATATAATTTGTAAACTTTGTACAAACGACTGCAAAAAAAGGTAAAACAGCCTTACATCAAGCAAGGCTGTTTTTCAACTATCTATATATTCCTGCAATAATACATCATAAGCATAAGACAACGGTATTTTCTGCTTTGTGCCTCAAATTCTCCTGTACTTGGATAAGCCCAGTTTCCCTCATAAATAATAACATTGTTCAGAAAATAATCATGTTTTTCAGCCCATGCCGTTTCGGACTGCTTGATAAGATTGAAAGCTTCCGATGGAAGTTCCCTCTCAATTTCGGACATAAGATATTCAAGCAGTTTTTCATAATTTCCGTTTATAGCGTACCACTGCTGTACAGAACCCACATAAGTTCCCTGCGGAACTCCGTAATTGCTGTCCGCCAAATCCTTTTCCGCCCTTACATAGTAATCATAATACGGATTATTTTCAAAAGACTTTACAAATTCCTCCGTTTCTACCAACAAATCATAAACCCTCTTTTCGTATTCATCGGCAAGTGACGAAAATTCCAAAAATTTTTCTCTTTCCTCACCCTCAAAATGTTCGTTTATGTCCATATCCCTGCACATCTCAATCATACTGTCTGTGCTTTCGTTTTTTATTTTCACATACTCAAAAAATCTGTCCTGATAAACATTGATTTCATTCAATATATCATTATATTTTTCGGAATTTTCCGTTTCGGACTGTGAAGGTTCTTCAATGATTTCTGTTGTAACGGTCTGTGTTTCCTGAGGAATTTCAGTAACGTTTTCCGTTGGCTGCTCTGTAACGGTCTGTATTTCCGCCGTCAGTACCGAAGACGGCAAAGAAGTTTCTGTTGTTGCCACTGCGGTGGTCACTGACGATGATGTAACGGTTGTTGTGTAAGAAATTTTTGTTGTATCTGAAGAAGACGACGTTTCAGAAAGAAATTTTTCCGCTTCCTCAGTAATTACACCTGTTTCCCTGTCAGGAACTGCCGCTGAAGATATACGGCTTTCTGACGGAATTTTTTCCGTATTGCGACTGAACAGTACCGCCGTCGCTCCTCCTACCGCCACTACTGAACCGACCGCTCCTGCCATGATTTTACTTTTCAGCATAAATATGCCCGCCTTTCCCATTGATTTCGGCAAGGATTTTAAAGCAAATCCTTCTATTCGGGGAACATCTGTATTTTTAAAATCTTCTCTGAAAACTGCTGAAAGAAAAGGTATTACCGAAACGGCACAGAGTTTTTCACCGCTTTCGTCCTGATACTTCTCAACTCCTGTCTTTATTTTTGAACGTGCTGTACTCAGACGATTTTTGACAGCTCCCTCACTGCAATGCATGATTTCAGCCGTTTCACGTACAGTAAAATTATTGAAGTAATACATGAATACTGTCTGATACTGCAAATCAGAGAGATTTTCACGCATTATGTCTATTACAATACGGCGGTTCTCAAAGTCCGCCATACACTGCTCGGGAAGAACAACTGTTTTTTCTTCTTCAGTCATTTCCTCAATGTCCTCAGTCGGAAAAAGTTTTTTCTTTCTCAGAAAATCCATACACTTGTTTACCGCTGTCTTTTCAAGCCATGCGGAAAATTTTGAAGGACTGTCAAGCCTGTCAAGATTTCTGTACGCACTTAAATATGTTTCCTGAACTGCGTCGTCAACGTCATGACAGTTTTTCAGAAAATTCATACATATGTAATATATACGTCTGTAAGTCATTCTGTAAAGTTCGGAAAAAGCCTCCGAATCACCGTCAAGCGTACGTTTTACATACTCTGCCGTTCTGTCGTTCTTCATACTGCTGTCTCCTTTCTTTCAGGATATTTTTATGTTCCCTGAAAACAAAGACGTTCAGGAAAAGCAAAAGGATAGATTGATTTCAAGTTAAAACAAAAAAATTAAGTTTGTCTGCTTATAGGTGCTTTTCAGAGATACAAAAGGCGGAAACGTCAATAAATCTGTAGATATGCACAGATTTATTTCAGTTTTTTTGTATATATAATAAAATTCACGATATGCAGAAAAAGGATATACAAAAGACATATCTGCGTGTTATAATAAAATTACAAAATCAAAGGAGCTTCATTGATTATGAAAAAAATACTGCTGATAGAGGACGATTTGAAAATATGTGAAGTAATAGAAAAGTACTTTTCAAACAAAGGAACAGAAATATTTTCCGTTCATGACGGTTCTGAGGCACTTAAAATTGCAGACTATTGTCTCGGAAACTATGAGCTTGTTCTTCTCGACATCATGCTCCCCTGTGCCGACGGCTTTGAAATATGCCGTGAAATACGTAAAAAGAGCGATATTCCCGTTGTATTCATAACCGCCCGTGCAAAAGAGGAGGATATACTTTACGGTTACGGCACAGGCTGTGACGACTATATTATAAAACCGTTCCTTTTATCTGCACTTTACGCAAAATGTGAGGCACTTGTAAGACGTTCCGCAGGGAAAAAAACTGACAGTATTCTTGAATGTGGAGATATAAAAATTGACACACGCCGTCTTGTGTGTTCCGTTAACGATAACGAAACAGAACTGCCGAGAAAAGAATTTGAAATACTTAAATATCTTATGGAACACCATAACTGCGTTATTGACAGAAACACCATTCTTGACAGGGTATGGGGATATGACTGGTTCGGAAACGACCGTGTAGTTGACAACCACATAAAAAAATTACGCAAGGCTCTGGGCAGTGCGGGCGGACAGATAAAAACGCTTGTCGGCAGGGGCTATAAGCTTACAGAGAGGTGATAATATGAAAAAAATACCGGATAACAGTATTCTGAAAAAAGAATTTACAATACCTTTTTTCAATATGAAAACTATGAAGAAAATTTTTAAAGAGAACAGAAAGAAATCAAAAATATACAGAAGAAAAAGAAAAACTTTCGGTAAATTATTTATCAAAAACATACTTATAGGCTTAACTCTTACAGCTGTTTTTGCAGCCGGGCTTTTCTGTATCGGAAGAATGTGGATATTTGAAAAAGCCGATTCATACACATCTTTTAACCTCAATAATGCACGTGATAGTATTGAAAGAAGTTTATATTACGAAAATATCAGACATAAATATGGTATTGAAGATATGAGACTGGGAGCAGGTTTCAGTATACCTCTTGATAAAAATGCACAATATCAAATAATTTCAAACCGCACCGAAAACTGTCATGTTTTTGTACGTCTTATTGACGAGAACCTAAATACAGTAAGTTCAAGCCGTATGGCATTGCAGACATATATTGAATTAAGTGCAGACGAATGTTTCCGCATGACCTGCGATACTGAAAACAAGGATATTCCCGAACTACAGCAGTTTGAAAAAGATTATATGACGTTGAACAAAAAAGTAAATTACAATATGGGTAAAAATTATGATATTATTATAAGAGTAATTATGAAGAGTGCCTATATCAATACAGAGGAAAATGCATTTATTCCGCATGAGGCAGATATTAATCTTATAAAGTACTATCCCGAACACCAAGAACCAAGTGAAATACTGGAATCAAAATCCTATAAAATTGATGTACCCGAAAAAGACGGATATGAACTTATTGAGTTTGATTTATCCGATATAGACCACTTTGAAAAAATTGCAAATAATACTTATCCGAGATATTTTTCATTGGGTTATTGCGGAACAGACAAAAAGTGGTTTGACGATATAAACCAAGAATACTATCCTTCACGCGACCTGCTCGGAGGCTGGTCAAACGTCGGAAAAACCACAAGGAGATACTTCCAGAATACTAAAATATATATTGACGGCAAACCACATACTCTTACAGTTGTTTTACAGGTAAATGTATGGAACTCCGTTACGAAACCGCTCTATTTCAGAATTGTAATAATATTCCTGACCACAATGCTTATTATTGCACTTCTTGACGCATGGCGAAGAAATGTAAGGAATCAGGCAGAATATATGTTTGAGGACTATCAGAAAAATCTGACCGACAGTCTCGCTCACGACCTCAAAACTCCTCTTACCGCCATAGGAGGTTATACGGAAAATATCCTTTCAGGCGGTCTTTCTGAAGAAGAAACACACAAATACCTCAACTCAATAATGGACAGTGTTGCATATACCGATTCAATAATTACCCATACTCTTGAACTCAGCAGAATGAACAGCATTAACGATATACACAAAGAATCAACATATATACACACAATTGTTGAAAAGTCCATTGAAAAATATTCCGTAATGCTTGACGAACAAAATATAACAGTAAACATGGACGGTCAGGCGTAAATCAATACAAATATACGTCTATTTGAAACAATAACGGAAAACCTTGTTTCAAACGCTGTGAAATATACTTCCGAAAATGGTAAAATAAATATAAGAATCAGCAATGAGTGTCTTTTAATATCCAACACTGTAAGCCAAAAGGTTGATATTGAAAAGCTGAAAAGACCTTTTGTGAAAGGCGACACCTCACGAAGCGGTCAGTCGGGAAGCGGTCTCGGACTTGCCATAGCGGAAAAAGCATCAATGTCTAACGGTTTCAGGCTTGTTCTCTCCTGCACGGATTCTGAATTTACCGCACGACTTATATTCTGAAACTTTATATAAATCAAAAACAGGCATATTCCCGTTTAAGTGGGTATGCCTGTTTTACGTTATTCTGAATGGAGCTTGTGACGGGACTCGAACCTGCGACCTGCTCATTACGAATGAGCTGCACTACCAACTGTGCTACACAAGCAGATAAAAATTTACTATAATATTTTATCACATAAATTACGATTTGTCAAGAGGTTTGATATAATTAAAATATCAAACCTTATTTTCTTGATTTCTGTTGTTGTTCTCACTGTTAAGACATTCAACAAAATCAATACTTTTCGCTGTCATTTCCACCCATGAGGGACGAAAACCGCTTCTTAACGCATTACGCACAGACTTTATATTAGACCATGCAGCACAGTAAAACGGTACTTTATCTCTTTTAAGGGTTTCAATTGCAAGGCGTGATGTAAGAGCCGAAGCTATACCCTGTCGGCGATATTCGGGAAGTACGTCAATACCAATCTGCCACATACTTTCACAGTCGGCGGAACAGCCAGCCAGTCCGACAAGTTTGTTTCCGTCGTATGCCCCTACACCTAAAATATCAAGTTCCTTTCTTTTTTCACAAAGGGCATTACTCCACTGTTCTGTATACAGTTGGGAAAAATCATTCTTATCAAGTAATCTTGTTTCATACGGACAATCTGAAATTTTCAGACAGTTCAAATCGGGAAGAAAGTACTCTGCCATAAAACAAATACGCAGACCTTTTTCTTCAAGTCTGTCTACGTGCATATTGGGTGTTTCAAAACAATGCTCGGTTTTAAAACTGTTGATATAATCCGACACAATACCCCTGCAATTCTCCGAAACAGACGCAACTATGTTATTTCCGTATGAAATCATATGACATTCAAAAGGAAGTTCAAGATACTTTCTTGCACAGTTATTATTTTCCGAAATTACAATAATATTATTGTCGCAGAGAAAATCATCTTTATTACAGCCTGCGTCAATGGCAGATTGTCTTAAAGCAGTTTCCAGTATGTCTTTATTTGTAAGATTCATAATATTCACGTCCGTTTCCATAATTTAATTATATTTTACCGAAAAAAACGATTTATGTCAATAGTCATGATAAAAATATGTATGTTGTTTTTCGTTTCAGCTTGACAAAATTTTATTTGTACACTATAATTATTATATACAATTTCACAATAAAATGAGGTGTTTTAACTTGTTGAAAAAGATAATTTCATCTGTAATCGGAATGGCGATAATATACGGTATTTCAGTACCGTCTTATGTAAATGCGGTCAGTACGGAAATATCAGTAAGAAATATAATAGACGAACAGCAGACCCAAAAGGCTACTACCATAGAATCCCCCGACCTTATACCAGTAAACGAAAATATAGTTAATCTTGACGACAATATAATAAAAATCATGATTGACCCCGGACACTACAACCATTATAACCGGTCTCCCGTATATTCACCTTACTGGGAAAGTATAATGACATGGAAACTCTCCAATTATCTTCAGGAAGAACTTCAGACACTCGGAGTACACGCCGATTTGACAAAAAATTCACTCGAAGAAGACCCCACCCTTAACGACAGGGGATTCAGTTCAAAGGGTTATGACTTCTTCATATCAATGCACAGCAATGCAGGTGCTTATGAAAGTATGGACCAGCCCCTTGCCTTTGTATATCAACAGCTTTCATGGACAACAATAGATGATACAAGTGCAGAACTCGGCGGACTTCTTGCGGAAAAGGTTTCCGAAGTTATGCAGACAAATCAGAAAGGTGATATAGCACGCAGAGCGGGTACGGGCGACTGGGACAGAAACGGCATTATTGATGACGAATGGTACAGTGTTCTTTTCGGTGCAAGATATGTGGGAACTCCCGGTATACTACTTGAACACTCTTTCCATACAAACTACAGGGCTACTTTGTGGCTTTACAATGACGATAATCTGAAAAAACTCGCAAAAGAAGAAGCGGAAGTCATATACGACTATTTCAGCAGTATAAAACCGCAGGAAATCAATTACGGCGATATAAACAACGACGGTCTGATTGATACAGTAGACGCAACTCAGATTCTTGTCTGCTATGCACAACTTTCTGCTGACGGAGAAACAACTTTCAATGAAAGACAAAAAACATCTGCGGACGTAAATTCCGACGGTCTGATTGATTCCGTTGATTCTTCCGCTGTTCTGTCATTCTATTCCTACCTTTCTACAAACGGAACTGAAACAGATATAAAAAAATGGTTTGAAAACAACTGAATACAAAAAAATATATTTTCCTCTCTTTTACGGAGAGGTTTTTATATTATTATTTTTGTGCATAATGCTATAAATGTGAAAAGATTATTGTAAAATACGGCAGATTCTATTGACACACCGTCCGCTATTTGCTATAATTGCTTTATAGCGTCACCAGTAAAAAATAAAGGAGACACCTGCTCTTTCGGAGCAGAATAAAAATATGACAAACAAAAAATACCGGTACAAAAGAATTATTTCATTCGTTTCTGCGGTTTTTCTTTTAGGTATACTGACAGGACTTTTTGCTGTTGTATGGTATAAATATTACAGCGAATCAATTGTACTGCCTTTCTACCGTCGCGGAAACTGGGTTCTTATAGGTATATACTGTATACTGATAATTCTTTTTTTCAAAGCATACGGAGGATTTAAGCTCGGTTATCTGAAAAAGACGGATATGCTTTATTCACAGCTTATATCTATGGTATGTGTAAATATCGTTGCATATTTCATGATAAGCCTTATCGGACGTGATTTCATGGCATTTGTTCCGATTCTTAACCTCACTTTTACAGACTTCGGGATTATAGCAGTCTGGACAATTCTGACGGGAAGGCTCTATTTTCTTATATATCCCGCAAGAAAACTCATAATACTTTACGGAAGCAAGCAGGCAGCTTCACTTGTCCTGAAAATGAGTCAGCGTGTTGACAAATACATGATATGCGAATCAATAAGCGTTTCCGAACCGCCTGAAAAAATAAAGGAACTTATTCTTAAATACGAGGGTGTAATAATCTGTGATATTCCCGCAGACCAGCGAAACCAATACCTTAAATTCTGCTTTGAAAAATCAGTCCGTGCGTATATAGCCCCGAAAATTTCCGATATTATAATAAGAGGCGGTGATGATATACGTCTTTTTGATACGCCCTTACTGCTTTGCAGAAATTACGGTCTGAGCTTTGAACAGCAGTTTTTCAAGAGGATTTTTGATATAGTTTTTTCTGTAACGGCACTTATATTTCTTATGCCTTTAATGCTTGTTTCCGCAGTTGCTGTAAAACTGTGCGATGGCGGTTCGGTACTATATAAGCAGAAACGCCTTACAGTAAACGGTAGGGAATTTTATGTATATAAGTTCAGAAGCATGGTAGCCGACGCTGAAAAAAACGGAATAAAACTTGCTTCCGAACATGACGACCGCATAACGCCTGTCGGAAAAATTCTCAGAAAATTCCGTATAGACGAACTTCCGCAGCTTTTCAATATACTGAAAGGCGATATGTCGGTAGTAGGACCACGTCCCGAACGTCCCGAACTTACTGAAATATATAAAAAGCAGATGCCTGAATTTGAGTTCCGCCTCAAAGTAAAAGCAGGACTGACAGGCTATGCACAGGTAACGGGCGTTTATGATACTTCACCATATGACAAGCTGAAAATGGACCTCATGTATATAGAAAACTACTCTTTCCGCATGGATTTGCAGATAATTCTCATGACTGTTAAAACTATGCTTTTCCCTGCAAAAAACAATGCGGAAACAGAAGAAGGACATATTTCAGCACAGCAAAACTTGAACAAAGAGGAGAACAGCAACAAATGAAAATTACAGCGGTTATAATGGCAGGCGGAAAAGGTGAACGTTTCTGGCCGAAAAGCAGAACTTCCCACCCGAAACAGTTTCTTTCACTTACGGGTGACGGTGAGACAATGATTCAGAAAACAGTAAAACGGATAAGTCCGATTGTTCAGACAGAAGATATTTTCATAGTGACAAACGAGGAATACCGTAATCTTGTAAAGGAACAGCTACCCGAAATTCCCGACGAAAATATTCTTGCAGAACCTTATGCACGGAATACAGCTCCGTGTATAGCTTTTGCTTCAGCAGTGATAAAGCGTAAATATGAAAACGCAGTCATGCTTGTCCTGCCGTCAGACCATTTAATCAAATACGAAAATATCTATACAAGAACTCTCTGCAATGCCATTGTAAAGGCTACTGAAAATAATAATCTTGTTACGATAGGTATAACGCCGTCATATGCCGAAACAGGTTACGGATATATAAATTTCGGTGAAGAATCGGGCAATGCCTATAAAGTTGAAAGGTTTGTCGAAAAACCTGATTTACGGACAGCAAAAAAATATCTCTCATCAGGTAAATATCTCTGGAACAGCGGTATGTTTGTATGGCAGGTTTCGGCCATTGAGGAATGTTTCAGAAAATTCATGCCCGAAGTTTATAAAGGTGCGGAAAAAATCGGTGAGGCTTTCAGAACAGACAGTTTTGAAACGGTTCTTGAAATTGAATACAAAGCTTTTCCGTCGGAATCTATTGATTTCGGCATCATGGAAAAAGCGTCCGATATATACACAATACCCGGAAGTTTCGGCTGGGACGATGTCGGAAACTGGCTTGCCGTTGAGAGAATCAACGAAACCGACGATAACCGCAACTATATTGAGGGCGACGTTATAGCCGAAAACTGCGAACGTACAACAATCTGTGGCGGAAAACGTCTTGTTGCCGCTGTAGGTGTTGAGGATATTATTATTGTGGACACAGACGACGCTGTTCTTGTATGTTCAAAGAACAACACTCAGGACGTAAAGAAAATTATTGCACGTCTTAAGGAAAACAACCGGACAGAACTTATTTAGATAAAAATCAAAGGAGACTTATTTATGAAAAATGCACTCATTACAGGTATCACAGGTCAGGACGGTTCTTATCTTGCAGAACTCCTGCTCGAAAAAGGCTACAATGTTTACGGTATATGGAGACGTAAAGCTACCGTTGACTACGGAAACATTGAACACCTCAAAGACAAGGTAAATCTTATCTATGCCGACATGACAGACCCCGTTTCCTTAATCTCTGCCATGAAAATCTCTCAGGCTGACGAAGTTTACAATCTTGCCGCACAGTCCTTTGTTGCGACAAGCTGGGACACCCCTTTAAGTACCGCAGAAATCGACGCTTTAGGTGTTACGAATATGCTTGAAGCTATCCGCATAGTGAAACCAGAAGCAAAGTTCTATCAGGCTTCAACTTCCGAGATGTTCGGACTTGTTCAGGAAATCCCGCAGACCGAAACAACTCCTTTCTATCCGAGAAGTCCTTACGGCGTTGCCAAGCTTTACGGTCACTGGATTACAAAAAATTACCGTGAAAGTTATGGACTTTTCGCCTGTTCGGGTATTCTGTTCAACCACGAAAGTGAAAGACGTGGTGTGGAATTTGTAACAAGAAAAATCACAAAATCAGCCGTTGAAATAAGTCTCGGACTTAAAGACTGCGTTGAACTCGGAAATCTTGACTCAAAGCGTGACTGGGGACACTCAAAGGACTATGTAAAGGCTATGTGGCTTATGCTCCAGCAGGACAAACCCGACGACTATGTTATCGCAACAAACGAAACACGTACCGTCCGTGAATTTGCAGAAACGGCTTTTCGTCATGCAGGAATCGAAATCGAGTGGCGGGGTGAAGGTATTGACGAAATCGGCATAAACAAGGCAAACGGAAAGACTGTCGTAAAAGTAAACAAGAAGTTTTTCCGTCCCGCAGAGGTTGACATACTTCTCGGAAATCCTGCAAAGGCTGAAAAAAATCTCAGCTGGAAACGTGAAATTTCTTTCTCACAGCTCGTTGAAAGAATGGTTAAAAACGACATGGATTTAATCAAGTCGGGGAAATGAAAATACTATATAATTTTATAGGATATGCAGCAACGCTTTTAATTATTTGTAGGCTGATATATATTGTCTATAAATCAGAAGGAACAAAGATATTTCTAAAAAATACGTGGAAGGTTTTGCTTGCTATATTTATAATTGTCGCAACGCTCCTTTATGCACTGATTTTTGACGGCAGTGAAATACCTTTTTTTGTATCTTTTATGGGTGCATTTGCGATTCTTTTTATTAAAAATGTTAAAGATACAATAATATTTTCAAGACAATTCAGTTCTCTGAAAAAAACCGGATTTTTTACAGATAATGAAAAAAGCATAAAGATATATGATGAATGCCGTAAAAAAAATTATACAAATATATTTTACTGTATGCTGTCAGGTGGCTGGCTTGCCTTCTTGATAATTAGTCTCACGGGAGGTGATTGGATTTGAATATAACTTTTGATGCCGTCCCGATAATCGCCGATAAAATCACGGGAATAGGCTGGTGCGAGGTCGGACAAACTCAGGCTATGGCACGACTTTTTCCCGAAAATAAATATGAATACAGTTTTTTTACAAGCGGAAAAAACGAACGTATAGAAAAAGCACGGAGTTTTGCCAAAAACAACATAACTCTCAATTACTCGGACTTTTCGGGATATTTATACAGAGCCGTTTCAACTTTTCTGCCCGTGCCGTATTCAATGTTTTTCGGAAAAAAATCCGATATAACTCATTTTTTCAACTATATAGTACCGCCTTTCGTACACGGAAAAAAAGTCGTCACCGTTCATGATATGGTATATAAGGCTTTTCCTGAAACAGTAAGAGGTCGCACACGGTTCATGCTTGAAACGGGTCTGAAAAAGTCTATGAAACGTGCCGACATTATAGTGACGGACTCGGAGTTCTCAAAAAGGGAAATTGTTAAATATTTTCCCGAATATACCAAAAAAATACGTGTAGTACCATGCGGTGTTGACTGTGAAAGATTCAGACCGTGCGAAAATCCCGAAACGATTGAAAAAGTAAAAAAATCTCTTGAAATAGAGGGTGACTATTTTCTTTACGTTGGGACAATCGAACCACGCAAGAATTTAGTCCGACTGATAAGAGCCTATAACGTTTTCACACGACACGTAAAGAATCCGCCGAAACTTGTTCTTGCAGGTGCTAAAGGCTGGCTTTACGACGATATTTTTGCACTTGTGAAAAAACTTAAACTTGAAAAACAGGTGATTTTTACAAAGTATGTACCGTCAGAAGATATGACACCATTGATATGCGGTGCAACTGCGTTTGTTTTTCCGTCATTATATGAGGGTTTCGGAATGCCTCCGCTTGAGGCTATGGCTTGCGGTATACCTGTTTTAACGTCAGGTGAAGCTTCATTACCCGAAGTAACGGGCGACTGTGCCGTAATATGCGATGCATACTCCGTCAGGGACATTGCAAAAGGACTTTACAGACTTTATAAAAGTCCTGATTTGCGAAAAGATTTAAGCCGTCGTGGTCTTGAACGTGCCAAAACTTTCACTTGGGAAAAATCTGCGGAAAAGCTTTATGAAATTTACAAGGAGCTTGCCGATGAATAGAAAAATCCGTATACTTGAAGTAAACAAGGCTTATTTTCCGCACACGGGCGGTATTGAGACACTTGTAAAACAGTATTCCGAAGAACTCGGAAAATATAAAAATATTGAAGTACGGACTCTTGTATGCCGAGAGGGTCGTGGAAAAACATACTCCGAAAACATAAACGGCGTAAAGCTTACCCGTGCAGGAAGTACAGGGACATATTTTTCATGCCCGCTGTCGTTTTCATTTCTGAAACTTTTCCGTAAAATGTCGGAAAATGCCGACATAGTCCACATACACGTACCGTTTCCGCTTGCCGATTTGGCGTTGCTTCTTTCGGGGTATAAAGGAAAAGTTATAGTATCGTGGCACAGCGACATAATAAAACAGAAAAAGCTTCTGATGTTTTACCGTCCTTTGCTTAAATACCTGCTTGACCGTGCTGACTGTATTCTTACCGCAACCGAAGGACATATAAACGGCTCTGAATTTCTGCCCGAATACCGTTATAAATGTAAAATACTCCCCTACGGTCTGAATACCGAAGAATATATGAATATCCGTAAAACTCCGTTTCTTGCTGAAAAAGCAACAAATCCCGACTGTGTAAAAATATTTTTCACGGGACGGCTTGTCTACTATAAGGGCGTTGATGTACTTATAAAGTCATTCCGCAGGGTCAATTATAACTGTGAGTTATTTTTAGCGGGAACAGGTGTTCTTGAAAATGAACTGAAAGAACAGGTCAGCAGATATAATATTTCGGACAGAGTTCATTTTTTAGGATTCCTGCCCGAAGAACAGCTTAAACAGGCTTATGCGGACTGTGATATATTTGTACTGCCATCGGTGGAAAGAAGCGAGGCTTTTGGGATAGTACAGCTTGAAGCCATGATTTACGGAAAACCCGTAATAAACACACGTCTGTCGTCGGGAGTTTCCTATGTGAGTATTCATGGGAAAACAGGTCTTACGGTTCAGCCGAAAAACTACAGACAGCTTGCGGAAGCAATTGAATTACTTTGCAGAAATAAAAATATCCGTAAACAACTCGGAAAGTCCGCACATGAAAGAGTCATGACGGAATTTAATGAAGAAATAATTATAAAAAGACTTTACAGAATATTGTCAGATGAGGTGAATTTATGAAAGCCCTTATTATAGGTTCAGGGGGATTTGTCGGCGGTTATCTGATAAGGGAACTCAATAATCACGGTTATGAAGTCCACGCAACACATCTTCCGTCGGAAAATATAAAAGACAACTGTTTCCGCCATGTGCTTGATATAATGCGGAAAGATGACATATCAAAGCTTATAAATGAAATACAGCCTGATATCGTATATCATCTTGCGGCACAGAGTTCCGTTGCATTATCATGGAAAAAACCACAGCTTACCGCAGAAATAAATATAATCGGTTCAATAAACCTCATGGAATCACTTCCCGACAATACAAGACTTATTCTTATAGGTTCGGGAGAGGAATACGGTTTCATACGTGAAAATGCCTGTCCGATAAAAGAAAGTGAAAATCTTAATCCTGCAAATATATACGCCGTTTCAAAAGTCTGTACGGGAATGATTGGAAGAATATATCACCGTGCTTATAATAAGGATATTGTAATTGTAAGGGCTTTCAACCATTCAGGTCCAGAACAGTCGGAAACTTTTGTAATATCGGACTTCTGCAAACAGATTGCCGAAATTGAAAAAGGTTGCAGACCTCCCGAAATATCAACGGGAAATCTCTCGTCAAAAAGAGATTTTACAGATGTACGTGACATTGTCCGTGCTTACAGACTTCTCGGAGAGAAAGGAATTTCGGGAAAAACCTACAATGTAGGACGTGGCATAGCCGTAAGCATAGAATATATACTGAATACGGCTATGGGACTTTCTGAAATACCAATTTTACACAGAACTGACCCGAATCGTCTCAGAAAATCGGATATTCCTGTTATAGAACCCGATGTATCGGAAATTTTAAGGGATACGGGCTGGAAAGCTGAAATTCCCATTGAAAAGACTGTTTCAGATACGCTTGACTACTGGCGTAAACAAATTTAAGAGAGAAAGGATAAAAAAGAAAAAATGTCAGATATGAAGCTTACAAATGCAAAGATGAAAACTTTTGACGGAGAAGAAAAGATTTCCGCTTTTCAGACTGCCGCAAGGCTTACGGATTTCGGTGAAAAACAGAACAATGCCAACACAATGCTTGCTGCAAATGTCAATGACCTCATAAAAAGAGTATGTTTTCTTGAGGACCAGCAGGTGCAGATGACCGATACTCTGCACAGGCTTGCGGACAAGCATATTGAAGCAGTTAACAAGATTAATTCCGAACATTCAAATGCCATGAAAGCCGTTACTGCTGAACTGAAAGCACTTAAAACTGAGCTTGACCGTGTGAGGCTCGCTTCAAAACTGAACACAAGTGCTGTTGACCGACTGAATAAAGCAATTGCCATTGCAGAAAACAGTACAGCCGATAAAAGTTCCGGATAAAATTTTTGTCTGAAATGTGAAATTTTCAATTTGACTATTGACTTTGTGAAAATTTTGTTATATTATATTAAGGGCGGTAAAATACAACTTATCCAATAGTTGTTTCATCTGCTTTTGCAGCGCTTATTTTGACAAAATCAACGGAGATTTATGCCATGTGCTGTCTCCGTTTTCTTTATTTTTATAAGAAAGAAGGTGTGATAATGGATATTGCAGAAAAACTTATGGAGGAACTTGAATGTCGTGTTGCCTTTACAATCCCCGTTTTCGGCGGAATACCCGTTCCCGAATCGTGCGTAATAACATGGGTTATAATGGCGGTTGTGGTTCTTGCTTCGGTTCTGCTGGTCAGAAAACTCAAAACAGTACCTACAGGGGCACAATGTCTGCTTGAAATCGGTATAAACTGGATGAATAATTTCTTTCTGGAGATACTTGGTCCGAAAGGCAAAAAATATCTGCCAATTCTTGAAACATTCCTTATATACATAGGAATTTCAAATATAGTCGGACTTTTCGGACTCAGACCGCCGACAAAAGACTTGGGCGTTACCGCAACTCTTGCACTTTTCGCAATCCTGCTGATTCAGTTCAGCGGAATGAGAGAAAAAGGATTCAAGGGCTGGCTGAAAAGTTTCAAAGAACCAATGCCTCTCATGATACCGATGAATATTCTTGAACTCGTCATCAAACCGCTTTCACTTTGTATGCGACTTTTCGGAAACGTTCTCGGTGCATTTGTAGTCATGGAACTTATCAAAATGATTCTCCCTGTCGGACTTCCGCTTGTTTTCAGTTTCTATTTTGATATTTTCGACGGCTGTATTCAGGCATACGTCTTTGTATTCCTCACATCGCTTTTCATGTCGGAAGCTATGGAAAGCGAATAATATTCACGGCAGAAAACCGCAGTTTATTCTGCGGTCTGCAATTATATTCTTACTTAAATAATTTTACGGAGGTAATTTGTTATGGGTTTAATCGCAATTGGTGCAGGTCTTGCAGTTCTTACAGGCATGGGTGCAGGTATAGGTATAGGTATCGCAACTTCTAAGGCGGCAGACGCTATAGCACGTCAGCCTGAAGCAAAAGGCGACATAAACAAAGCACTTCTTCTCGGTTGTGCGTTGGCAGAAGCTACAGCTATTTACGGCTTCGTTATCGCAATATTGATTATCTTCATACTCAAATGATATTACTCGGTATCGGCAGATAAATCAAAGAAAGGAAAAAGTGACATGGACGCATTGAAAGGTACAATGCTTGACGTTAATATATGGAATTTCATATGGTCTGCGGTAAATATCATAATACTGTTTATCCTTTTGAAAATATTCCTTTTCAAGCCTATCAACAAGATTATGAATGAACGTACACGCTCAATTCAGGACGATATTGATTCCGCTGAAAAATCACGCAAGGAAGCAGAAGAACTTAAAAAACAGTATACCGACGACCTCAGCAGTGCAAAGGAAGAAGCTCAGAAAATAATCATGAAAGCACATGACGACGCAGAAGCCGAAAAAACTGCTATACTGAAAAAATCACAGGAAGAAGCTTCACAGATTATCAGCGACGCAGGCAGGACTATTGAAAACGAACGCAAGAGGGTTCTTCAGCAGGCACAGACTCAGATTGCAGACCTCGCCATTGAAGCAGCTTCTAAAATCATCGGTGAAAATGTTGACGACGAAAAAAACCGCCGTCTTGTAGACGAGTTTCTTTCGTCAGAGGAGGATAACAACTGATGAAAGACCTCGAAAAAGAATTTTTAAAGGAACTCGTCCGTCTTGATATTACTCAGGAAGATATTGACGAAGCTAAAAATGTTTTCACTTCATGCAGGGACGTTGCGGACACACTCTCAAATCCCCTCGTGACATATGACGAAAAAAGAAATATTATAAAAAGAATTTTTCCGCAGAGTATGGATAAATTCATGATGAATGCCGTAAAAAACGGTATTGTGAACAGCCTGACGGAGATTTTTGAAGAATACAGCGAAATTCTTCTTGAAAAACAGGGCAGTATAAGAGCGGTTGTCAGATATGTTACCCCCCTTACCGAATCTCAGCAGGCAGACCTGCGTAAGTTTATTATGGACAGGTTCATCAAAGAGGACGTTTCAATTGAATACCGTCACGACCCTGACATAATAGGTGGTTTTATCCTGAATGCAGGTGATGTTGAATACGACAAGAGTTATCGCACAAGCCTTAAACTCATGAAAGAAAACCTGAAAAGCAAGGCGGCGGAATTTGTTGAATCAACAGAAAAATCCAAAATAAAAAGCGGTTCAGCAAGTGACATTATATCCGTCCTCAAGACAGAAGTAAAGGACTTTACCGTAAAATCAGGAACAACCGAAACAGGCTTCATAACAAGAATCGGCGACGGTATTGCAAGAGTACAGGGCATGAGCGGTGTTATGTACGGTGAACTCGTTGAATTTGAAAACGGTGTCAGAGGAATCGTACAGAGTCTTGAAGAAAAGACTTCAGGCGTTGTTCTTCTCGGTGAGGAACACGGACTGACAGAAGGTTCTTCTGTTATCCGTACAGGAAAACGTGCGGGTGTCGGAGTAAGCGACGAACTTCTTGGTCGTGTTGTTGACGCTCTCGGCTCTCCAATTGACGGACTCGGTGCTATAAAAGCAGACGACTACTTCCCTATTGAAAGAGAAGCTCCGGGTGTTATTGAACGTAAGTCCGTAAACGTTCCTTTGCAGACGGGTATTCTCGCAATTGACTCAATGTTCCCTATCGGACGTGGACAGCGTGAACTTATCATAGGTGACAGACAGACGGGTAAGACCTCAATTGCAGTTGATACCATTATCAATCAGAAAGGTCAGGACGTTATCTGTATCTATGTTGCTATAGGTCAGAAGTCGTCAACAGTCGCACAGGTTGTAAACACTCTCAAAAAGTACAATGCTATGGAATACTCGGTAGTAGTTTCGGCATCTGCAAGTGAACCTGCACCTTTCCAGTATATTGCTCCATATTCAGGAACGGCTATGGCTGAGTATTTCATGTCTAAGGGAAAAGACGTTCTTATAGTTTATGATGATTTGTCAAAGCACGCTGTTGCTTACCGTGCAATGTCACTTCTGCTCCACAGACCACCCGGACGTGAGGCATATCCCGGTGACGTTTTCTATCTTCATTCAAGACTTCTCGAACGCTCCAGCCGTCTTGACGACGAACACGGCGGTGGTTCACTTACAGCACTCCCGATTATTGAAACTCTTGCAGGTGATATTTCCGCATATATCCCGACAAACGTTATTTCTATCACAGACGGACAGATTTTTCTTGAAAGTGAATTGTTCAATTCAGGTTTAAGACCTGCTGTGAATTACGGTCTTTCGGTATCACGTGTAGGCGGTGCGGCACAGACCAAAGCAATGAAAAAAGCTTCTGGAAACCTCCGTATAGATTTGGCACAGTTCAAGGAAATGGAAATTTTCACACAGTTCTCCTCCGAGCTTGACCAGTCCACAACTGACCTGCTTAATCACGGTCGTATGCTTACTGAACTTCTCAAACAGCCGTTATACAATCCCCTCCCCCATTATGAGCAGGTTATACTGCTTTATGTGGCACAGCATGGATTTTTAGACGACATTCCGCTAAAGGAAATAAAAGAACACTGCACAGAACTAATGAACTATATCAGAAGTTACGGTCAAGATATTATTGAGGAAATCGAAGAAAAGAAAGTCCTCACAGACGACCTTGCGGAAAGAATTGAAAGAATCATAACAGCTTTTGAGGAATAAAGGGAGGTTTTTATATTGGCTAATATAAGGGAAATACGTGAACGTATCGCAAGTATAAAGCAGATACTCAAAATCACAAACGCCATGTACCTCATTTCTTCTTCAAAACTCAAGAAAGCAAGAAAATCACTTGATGCAACAATGCCGTATTTTGAAAAGCTACAGACCACTATTGAAAGTATCCTCGAACATACTCCGCATACACGTCAGTTTTACTTTGACAAGAGACAGAATATTCCCGACGGAAAACGTAAAAAGGGATATATAGTCATCACGGCTGATAAGGGTCTCTGCGGAAGCTATAATCATAATATTCTCAAATATACGGAACAGGAACTATCAAAAACGTCCGATATAGACAACTGTTATCTCTTTGTTATGGGTCACGTCGGAAGAATGTACTTTCAGAACAGAATGAAAAACGCAAAAAAAGCCTATGTGGACGGGGAATTTCTCTATACCACACAGAATCCTACGCTCTACAGGGCAAGGGAAATTGCCGAGCTTGTACTTGAAAAGTTTGAAAAAAAAGAACTGGACGAAGTATATATTATTTATACGGATATGGTAAACCCGAATCAGTATGAACCGAAAACCGTTCAGCTTCTGCCGTTCAGCCGTCGTCATTTCGGAAAAACAGCAGACGGTACTATGAAAAAGCTTCCCAAAGCGTCGTTTGTTCCGTCACCTGAGGAAGTTATGGCATATCTTATCCCGAACTACGCAAAGGGTTTTATATACGGTGCAATGGTTGAGGCGTTCTGCTGTGAACAGCAGGCACGTATGACCGCTATGGACGCTGCCACAAACAGTGCCAAAGATATGATAAAAGATTTGTCGCTCCTCTACAACAGGGCAAGACAGGCTGCTATCACGCAGGAAATAACCGAAGTTGTAAGCGGAGCAAACGGACTGGAATAATCAGGAAAGGAGTTTGTGTAATAAGTGGAAAAAGGCAGAATTACACAGGTTATAGGACCTGTTATAGATGTTGAATTTCCGTCAGGTAAACTCCCTATGATAAGGGACGCTCTTACTGTTGATATTGACGGAAAAAAACGTGTAATGGAAGTTGCACAGCATATGGGAAATCATATTGTACGCTGTATCATGCTTGCAACAAGCGAAGGTCTCAGCAGAAATATGGAAGTAACTCCGACAGGTTCATGTATAAAAGTTCCGGTCGGTGAAAAGACACTCGGAAGAATGTTCAACGTACTCGGTGAACCTATCGACAAAAAAGGTGAAACAGGAGCTGAAGAACAGTGGGAAATCCACCGCAAAGCACCGAACTTTCAGGAACAGAGTCCCGTTGTTGAAGTTCTCGAAACGGGCATAAAGGTTATAGACCTTATCGCACCTTACGCAAAGGGTGGTAAAATCGGTCTTTTCGGCGGTGCGGGCGTAGGAAAAACCGTTCTTATTCAGGAACTTATAAGAAATATCGCTACAGAACACGGCGGTTACTCGATTTTTACGGGTGTCGGTGAGCGTTCACGTGAGGGTAACGACCTATGGAACGAAATGCAGGAATCAGGCGTTATAAACAAAACCGCCCTTGTTTTCGGACAGATGAACGAACCACCTGGCTCACGTATGAGAGTTGCACAGACGGGTCTTACTATGGCGGAATATTTCCGTGACCGTGAACATAAGGACGTACTTTTGTTCATTGACAATATTTTCAGATATGTTCAGGCAGGTTCGGAAGTTTCGGCACTTCTCGGACGTATGCCGTCTGCGGTCGGCTATCAGCCTACACTTGCTACAGAAGTAGGCGAACTTCAGGAACGTATAACATCTACCAAAAACGGCTCTATTACGTCAGTTCAGGCGGTTTATGTTCCTGCGGACGACCTCACCGACCCGGCACCTGCAATTACATTTGCCCATCTTGACGCTACTACTGTACTTTCACGTAAAATAGTTGAACAGGGCATATACCCTGCCGTTGACCCTCTTGAATCAAATTCACGTATTCTTGAACCTGAAGTAGTCGGTGAAGAACATTACTCTGTTGCAAGACGCACACAGGAACTTTTACAGAAGTACAAGGAATTACAGGACATTATAGGTATTCTCGGTATGGAAGAACTTGACGAAGCCGACAAACTTGCCGTATACCGTGCAAGAAAAATACAGAAGTTCCTTTCACAGCCTTTCAACGTTGCGGAAAATTTCACGGGTCTTAAAGGCAAATACGTTCCCCTCAAAGACACTATCGAAGGCTTTAACGCAATCATAGAGGGCGATATGGACAAGTACCCCGAAGCCGCTTTCCTTATGGCAGGAACTATTGACGACGTTATAGCTAAGGCAAAACAACTTTCAGACTAAAGGAGGTCTTTTAATGGCTAAATCCTTTCATCTTGAAATTATCGCTGCTGACAGGATTTTCTATCAGGGCGAATGTGAACATCTTGTTATTACTGCCATAGACGGTCTTATAGGTATTATGTACGGTCATGAACCTCTCGTAACATCGCTCCCGACAGGTGAACTGAAATACATGGTTGACGGTAAGTGGCACTATGCCGCCATTTCTGAGGGATTTATAGAAGTTATGCCCGAATCCTCAATAATTCTTGCGGATTCCTGTGAACTCCCCGAAGAAATAGACATAAAGCGTGCGGAAGAAGCACGAGAACGTGCAGAGGAAAAATTACGTCAAAAACAAAGTATAATGGAATATTATCACACTCAGGCTGCTCTCAACAGGGCTATGAACAGACTTAAACTGTCACAGAAACATTTCAAATAACAAGAACTTTCCCCCGTCCTTATGGGCGAGGGAAAATTTATATGAGGAATAAAAATAATCTGTACATAAATTTTGCAGAGATACTTGACTTTTCTGTAAAAATATAGTACAATATTAATAATTGTCAGACAGACAGAACAAAAATATTTTAGGAGGCATGGCTGTGAAAAAGATTGGAAAATCCACTTTCTTCATTGTTGTTGCTTTTATCCTGCTGTTTTCTGTATCATCTGCCATAGGTCTTGACTATGTTTATGGCGATAATACTACAACCGTTATCAAGGGCGTTGATGATATCCGTCTTGGTATTGACATCAAGGGCGGTGTTGACGTTACCTTTGCTCCTGCGGACAGTGCTGACGCTACAGAGGCTCAGCTTAAAGCCGCTACCGCAATTATTGATACCAGACTTTCAGCTCTCGGTATCACTGATAGCGAAGTCTACAGCGATGAAAAAAGCGACAGAATTATTGTACGTTTCCCGTGGCAAGCGGGTGAAAGCGATTTTGACCCCTCAGCTTCCGTCAAGGAACTCGGTGAAATGGCAAGTCTTACTTTCCGCAAGGGAACAGACTCCGAAACCGACGACGAAGGCAACACTATCCCGACGGGTGAAATAGTTCTTGAGGGCGGAGACGTTGCCGAAGCAAAAGCAGTATACCGTCCGAACGACAGTTCAGGCGAATACGAAAATCTCATTGAACTTACACTCAATGAATCGGGTAAGAGCAAGTTTGCTGAGGCTACTTCAGAACTTGCGGGAACAGGTACGCCTATCTCCATATGGATGGACAACACTATGATTTCATATCCGACTGTAAACAGTGCCATTACAGACGGTAGTGCTGTAATTACAGGTAACTTTACCGACGAATCGGCAAATAAACTTGCCAATCAGATTAATTCGGGTGCATTGCCTTTCAAACTTGAAACAACAAGTTTCAAGACAATTGACCCCACTATGGGCGAGGGTTCTCTTGATGCAATTCTTCTTGCCGCACTCATAGCGTTTATATTCATTGCAATATACATGATTTTTCTTTACCGTCTGCCCGGTATTGTTGCTGTCATTGCACTCTGCGGACAGATTGCAGGAAGTATTGCCGTTGTTTCAGGCTGGTTCGGATTTATGAAAGGCTCTACTCTCACAATTCCCGGTATAGCAGGTATAATCCTCGCTGTCGGAATGGGTGTTGATGCAAACATCATCACAGGCGAACGTATCAAAGAAGAAATTCAGTCGGGAAAATCTCTCGATTCTGCTATAAAAGTAGCATACAAGAGAGCGTTTTCCGCTATTCTTGACGGTAATATAACAAATGTTATCATCGCTGTAATACTCATGGGTGCATTCGGTGTTCCATCAAGCTTCTTCTCAAAGATTCTCAACAAGACTATATTCTTCATGTTCGGTGCAACCGCTGAGGGTGTTGTTTACTCTTTCGGCATAACTCTCCTTGCAGGTGTTGTACTTAACTTCATCATGGGCGTATTTGCTTCAAGACTTATGGTAACATCACTTTCAAAGTTCAAGTGTTTCCAGAATAAGAAGTTATACGGCTATAAAGACAAGAAAGCAGAGTCCAAAACTTACGATTTCTGCTCAAAGAAAAAGATTATTCTCGGTACTGTAATAGGAATTGTCGTTATTTTTGCAGGTGGACTTATCGCAAGGGGTGCAAACTTTGCTCTTGAATTTAGTGGCGGTACAATGCTCACTTACGACTATACAGGCGAAATTAATACAAATGACGCAGAAAGCATTATAAAGGACATTGTAAACGTTCCCGTAAACGTCAGAAAGGGCGAAAGTATTGATTCTGACGGCAAGCAGATTATTGTTTCATTTACTTCTGAAGAGAGTCTCAACGCAGACAGACAGGTTGAACTTACAGAAGCACTTCAGGCAAAATTCCCCGACAGCAATGTATCTCTCTTTGATTCAACAGATGTAAGCCCTTCGTCAGGACGTGAATTTCTTCTGAAATGTCTCATTGCGGTAATTTTTGCTGCAATTATAGTTATCATCTATATTGCGGTAAGATTCAGAAAAATCGGTGGCTGGTCAGCAGGTGTATGTTCAGTGCTTGCACTTCTTCACGACCTTATAGTTGCACTTGCTGTTTCCGTAATTTTCGGCTTTGAGTTCAATTCAAACACAGTTGCGGTAATTCTTACAATTCTCGGTTATTCTATCAACAACACTATCGTTATTTACGACAGAATCCGTGAAAACAAGAAGCTTATGCCAAAGGCATCACTCAACGAACTTATCAACGCAGGCTGTTCACAGTCTATGACACGTTCAATCAGAACATCAGTAACAACTATCACAACTATGCTTATTGTAACAATAGTTGTAGCGATAAGCGGTTACAATTCACTCCTTACATTCTCAGTACCGCTTATGTTCGGTCTTATTTCCGGTACTTATTCATCACTCTTTGTTGCTCCTGTAACATGGTCATGGTGGAAGTCCCACAAAAAAAGCAAATAATCAAAAAAGACTGCCTTCGGGTAGTCTTTTTTCTCGGAAACAAAAAAATACTTGTAAAACAACTGCAAATATGTTATAATGAAATATATAAAATTATTTTTTACGGAGGTACATTATGAACTCTGACCCTTACGGGAATTTAAAACATATTCCATACTCGGACAGAAGTTAATGCTCTCCATGCTCCTGCCTGAGTAAATCACGGCGAAAGGAGCATTGTCTGAATATTCAGGCATACAAAATTATATGATAAACTTCTACACTTCAGCAAACGGTGTACTTACTCCGTGCGACGAACTTTCCGCAGGCTGCTGGATTTCTGTTGTAAATCCAACCCCTCAGGAAGTAAACGAACTTATTGAGGTTTACGGACTTGACAGCGGATTCGTAAAATCATCAATCGACGAAGAAGAATCTTCACGTATAGAACGTGAGGACTCACAGACCCTTGTTATTATTGACACACCTGTTTCATCTGTTGATAATGAGGAAACACGGCTTTTCTATACTCAGCCACTCGGTATCATAATAACAGAAACCAATGTTTTCACTATCTCAATGCAGGAAACACAGATAATAAAAGAGGCTGTAAACGGCAGTATAAGAAATCTGCGTCCCAGTTTCAAGACAAGATTTGTATTGCAGTTGCTTCTCAGAATTGCAGCACTGTTTCTGATTTATCTTAAACAGATAGACAAAATTTCGTCCGCTGCGGAACAGGAACTCCACGACGCTATGAAAAACGAACTTCTTATGCAGTTGCTTGCACTTGAAAAGTCACTTGTCTACTTTTCAACCTCCCTGAAAGCAAACGAGGCAACTATTGAGAAGATTTTTCGTGGCAGAGTTATAAAACTGTACGACGAGGACCAGGACTTGCTGGAAGATGTTCTTATTGAAATGAAACAGGCTATTGAAATGGCAAGCATATACACGGGTATCCTTTCGAGTATGATGGACGGCTTTTCCTCAATCATATCTAACAATCAGAATATAGTAATGTGGCGACTTACCATTATGACAGTGATTCTTCAGATTCCTAACATAATATTCGCTTTTTACGGAATAAACACAGTTGACCTTCCCATTCCTTATACATGGTTTCCGCTTACTCTCATGGCAGTACTTACCGCAATAACGGCACTTGTGCTGATAAAGTGGAAAAATAAATAGACAAAACAAAAAAACTCCTGACATCAGGAGTTTTTTATATTATCTTGTTTTAGTTTTGTAAAGCATCCATACAAGTTCAATGAAACCCACACCTATAAAAGTAATCATAGTTTTCATACTCGGCTTTTTTACCCTGAATCGTGTAATGAACGCAACAGCTATTATAAACAATGCACAGCCATATACTGTAGGGAACCATTCTATTCCGATGTCCCTGTGAAAACTGTACACAAGAGGAAGTATAAGGGCAACGCTCGTCACCGGCAGACCCTCGTATACTTTTCGGACATCACTTGCCTGTTTCTGTCTTTCTTCCTCCGCCACATTAAAATATGCAAGTCTTATGACAGCACAAAGCGGAAATATTACAAGTACAGGAATGTCACACCAGCTTCTCATACCGACAGAATACCCGATAACAGACGGAAGAACACCGAAACAAATCACGTCGCAGAGCGAATCAATCTGTATACCGAACTGTTTTTCACTTTCAGTACGATTTTTTTTAGTACGTGCAACTTTTCCGTCGAACATATCGCAAAGACCCGAAACCATAAGGCATACTATGGCATATTCGGGGTGAACGCTTCCGCCTATTCCCATAGCAAACAACATTCCGAGAACAGACGAAACAAGGCTGACGTATGTAAGAATAACCGTATAGTTATAGTAACCAATCATTATTTAATCCTCAAAAACATAGATTCCGAAACCGAAAAATACAAAACATTTCCCGACGTTTCTATTTATTATACCACAGAATTTATGATTTTTCAAGAGTTTTTCGGCTTTTTCCTGTCAGTAATTTTTTTCCGTGTATTTCTTTTTACCGCACCTTTTTCACGGTTGATACGCATCTGTTCCTGTCTGTTCTGCTTATCCTCAAGACGCTGATAAGCTTCTTTATAGAAAATTTCCTGAGAATTTACGGATTCCTCGTTCTCTTTGCGAACAACATGAAGATAAGTTCCGTCGCTCATCATTATACGTGCCTTTACGTTGTCGCTCATAAGAACTTTGAACATATCCCATAAACGCTTTTTGATTTTTTCGTCCTCAACGGGAACAGCCACCTCAACTCTGCGGATTGTATTTCTTGACATATAATCGGCTGAACCTATATATATTTTCTGTTCCTTCTTTTCATTTCCAAATATATAGATACGACTGTGTTCAAGAAAACGTCCGACTATACTGCGGACTGTTATATTTTCCGTATAGCCGTCAATGTTAGGAACAAGACAGCATATACCCCTGACAACAAGTTCAATTTTAACACCGGCTTGTGAAGCCTCAATAAGCTTGTTCATAATGGTCTTGTCACAGAGAGCGTTTACTTTTGCACCTATATATCCCTGACCACCGTTTCTTGAAATTTCAATCTGTTCGTCCATCATTGCAAGAATTTTGTTTCGCAGACAAAGAGGAGCAACAAGAAGTTTATTTGTTTCCTCCACAAAAGTTCCATTTTGCAGACAATTGAACACTTTTTCAGCGTCCTCAGCAATTTTTCTGTCAGCCGTAAGAATCATTATGTCGGTATAGAGAGCGGAGGTCTTTTCATTATAGTTGCCTGTTCCGACCTGTGTGAGATAATCGAAATTACCGTTTGTGGACTTTCTTGTTATAAGAAGAAGTTTTGAATGTGCCTTATAGTTATTAGGACCATATATTACTTTTACTCCCGCTTTCTGCAAAACTTTTGACCATTCAATATTATTTGCCTCGTCAAATCTTGCACGCAGTTCAATCATGACAAGAACTTCTTTTCCGTTTTCGGCAGCGGTACAGAGAGCGTCAATAACCTTGCTTCCTCTTGCAAGACGGTAAAGTGTGATTTTTATTGACGTTACTTTAGGGTCAACCGCACATTCCTGTAAAAGTCTTATAAAAGAGAGGTTCATCGATTCAAAGGGATAGCTAAGCATAATATCCTTTGATTTTACCTGTGCAAACACTGAACGATTATCGGCAAGTACCGCAGGTTTTCTTGACGAAAGAGCGGAATAATGAAGTTTTTCGTCGTCGGAAAGTTCCTGCAATGAAAACAGATATGACAGGTCAAGCGGTATTCTTGAAGTAAACACACGTACATTCTTTATTTTCAGCTTTTTACATATGTAGTCCAGTGCCTCACGGCTGAAATCGTCGGATATTTCAAGCCTTACAGGAGCAAGCTTTTTCCTTTTTGCAACAAGTTCTTCCATGCGGTCACGGAAGTCAGAACCCTTTCCCGATACCATAATATCAGCATTTCTTGTCACCCTTATAACAGCACGGTCAAGTACCTTATATCCCTTAAACATGAGATGTGCAAAATGCAGGACAACTTCTTCCTCAAGAATAAATCTCTTTCCTCCTGCACCAAGCGGAATAACTCTTTCGCTGTGTTCGTGATTTATCGGGATAATTCCGATTGAAACACCTTTTTTCGCATTAAGCTGAACAACTGCATATAATTCCTTGTTTTTGAGAAACGGAAACGGCAGGGAATTATTTACTACAAGTCCCGAAATAAAAGGCTTTATCTCACGTTTGAAATACAGTTCAAGAAAAGTACGCTCTTCTTTTGTGGCTGTATCAAAATTTACGTGTTCAAAACCGTAAGAGGAAAGTTCCCCCATTGTCTTTCTGTAGGTTTCCTCAACGGACGGCTGTAAACGTCTTACTGCCGTAAATATCGCATCAAGCTGTTGTGACGGATTCATTCCGGTCTTACTGTCCTTTTTATTTTTATCAGTTTTTTCGTCGTCTGTTATAGAACCCACACGAACCATAAAAAATTCATCAAGATTACTCTGATATATAGCCGAAAATGAAAGCCTTTCAAGCAGGGGATTATTTGTATCATAAGCTTCTTCAAGTACACGTTTATTGAATTTAAGCCAGGAAAGTTCCCTGTTTTCGAAATATTCCATAAAATACTCCAATCTGCCTTATCGGCAAAAAACTAAAAATTGATATATATTTTTATTATATAACTTTTAATCTGGTATGTCAAGATGTATTTTCAATCGGAGTGGCATTTGTATTGTCTCAGTATGAAGCTTTTTTCTGTAAGCAAGTAAAATTCATAAATCTCAAAATATTTATAATAAATTT
>DETU01000010.1 GCA_002362175.1 Ruminococcus sp. UBA3280 | reverse complement strand
TGAAAATTCAGCTCAATGGAGCAGAACAGGCTATGTTCAATAGTCCCCCCTACCTCTGATAACGCAGATTTATAAATTGCTGTCCACCTACACACTGGGATTTTCAGATAAAATATTCCCTAAATGAAAATTCTGAAAAGCAATTCGTGAAATTCACGACGGTTCAACCGCAATAGTGACCGTTACACAGACAGAAAACACTTCTATCGCCTTACAGGTGAAGAATTAAAGGCATTTAAAGCTTGTCATCAATTTGATGAATAGTTAGGAAAAAATCCAAAAAATCAATGTATACGCCTTGTAAAGCCTGCTCAATCATTTTATAATATAATTCTATTACCGTTTATAAAGCCGTATATATCGCATTTTAAGCAACGATTTTGTTAGTATGGATTTCGTACGAAGTAATCTTCTTGTCGGAAAGGTCTGTCCGAAAAACGGACGCACAAACTTTAAAATAATCCTCACTTTCTATCAATTTAAAGAATACTTACCCACTATAAAAAAAGCAGGTTTAACAGTTATTACCCCAAAAAGCACTGTATATGCGTTGTAAAGCCTGCTCACACGTTGTATAATATAATTACATTACCTGAAACAGAAACGCACACAACGCAATATCAGTACATTGTAAGGGTACCCTGAAACGAGGCACCCTTTAAAGAAAATTGGTGGGCAAATTGCCCAGTCATAGACAGCGGACAGAATAAAATAAAAAGGGTGTAACAAAATGTGACACGCCTTATATATCAAGGAATTTAAACTGTAGAACTTTAAAGCAATAAATTCACCTGCAACAAAAAATCCCCACCTGAGCAGGTGAGAATTTTAAAACATCAACTTATAGTTTTTATGCTCGTTCACACTGGCAGTGTGGAAGTCAGGGGTTCGAATCCCCTATGCTCCACCAATTATAAACAGGCATATTCTAAAATAAGGAATATGCCTGTTTTTTATTATTTGTACAAAAAAACTGCACCGAAATATTCCGGTACAGTAAATTTTTGATTTCAGAAAGTTTTTATTTTACCCAATATAAAATCCCGAATCAATACAATATCATTTTCGTCGAATATTCCGTCATTATTAACATCAGCGGCAGATGATTCAACGCTGTTGTCAAAACCATTTTTAAGCTTCTGTCTTGCAAGAACAAGGTCAAAGGAATCTGTTCTTCCGTCACTGTTTATATCGCCTGAAATATATTCAATCTCTTTAATTTCACTGTATTCACATTCATTACATATTCTTATCTGCGTAGCGTTTCCGTTGTCACGCCAGTCGCTGAAATCATGTTCGGAAACATGAACATATCCACATTCATCACAACTATGCGAATGATATGTTTCGTCTAAAAATTCAACTGTACCAAAGCTGTGAGGAGAATTACATTGATAGCCACAGTCATTACATATTCTGAAATGATTTTCCGAGTTTAATGACGTAAAATCAGTGAAATTGTGTTCTGATTCAATTATCTGACCACATTCGTCGCATACTCTTGTATGACTGTTTTCACCTGATTCCGTCCAGTTGCTGAAACTGTGTTCAATACTTTGAGTGTAACCGCATACATTACACTCTCTTGAATGACTGTCATTACCGGAAGATACCCAGTTATCATACGTATGTCTGAGAGTTTCAGTATATCCGCAGTCGGTACAGGTTCTTGTATGGTTCTTTTCATTTGAAACTGTCCAGTCACTAAATCTGTGTTCACTTCTTTCCATGTAACCGCAGATTTTACATTGTCTTGACTGAATATAACCACCCAAAGCAACCCATTCACCATATTCATGGCTGAGGGTTTCGGTATATCCACAGTCATTACAGGTTCTTGTGTGGCAATTTTCGTCTGATTCTGTCCATTCACTGAAATTATGCATCATTTCAACGAAATATCCGCAGTCATCACATATTCTTGTGTGAACATTTTCGTCTTTAAAAGCACATTTACTGAAACCGTGTTCAATATTTTCAGTATAACCACAAATATTGCATTTTCTTGAATGACTGTCATCATCGGAAGTCGTCCAGTCATTGTATTCATGTTCAAAAGTTTCGGTATATCCGCAGTCGGTACAGGTCCTTATGTGGTTGTTTTTGTCCGAAACAATCCATTCGCCGAATCTATGCTTACTACTTATGGAGTAACCACAATCCGAGCAGGATTTAGTATGTGTACTTTCGTCCGAGTATGTAAAACTTCCGAAATCATGCGAAATCTTTTCGGTATATCCGCAACTTTCACATATTTCAGTATGTTCAGAATTGCTGTAAGGTTCAGGTTTTCCGAATAAATGGCTTTCTGATTCTGAAATTCCACATATTTCGCAAAGGTGGGTATGTGATTCCTTATCAGCTGACCAGTCACCGAAAGAGTGATTTTCGGATTTTACTCCGCCACATATCTGACAAGTATGTGAATGTTGTTTTAGTCCGCCGTTCCAATCGCCGAAAGAATGATTTTCCGACTTTATATCATTACAGTAATAGCAGGTTTTGATATGGGAATTACCATTATCTTTCCAGCTTCCGTATGAATGAGTAATAGAATCGGCAAAAAGCGTCATATTTAAATTATAATTTTTACCGCAGTTATATGTATAATACATTGTTTTGCTTTCGGGAATAAAAGAAGAATTTTCAAGAGTCATTCCCTTAACGTCGGAAACTTTGCTTAAATCCAGACCGTTTACTGTGAATCCGTTACACATAACGTCACCAAGTTTTATTGAACAGCCATAGCAGATAAAATTTGTAAGGCTGTTATTGTGACTTAAATCAAGCTTTACAACAGGATTATAACTGCAATTAAGTGTAGTAAGTTCTGTGAAAAATTCTATTCCCGTAAAGTCATAAATGCCAATATTTGACAGATTCATGTTATAAACTTTTGAAATCTCATTGTAAGACAATTTACCGTCCGAATCGGAATCAAATTTTAAAATATAATTTCTGAATATATCGTCAGGAAAATTAGAACTGTTTATGAGTATATCACTTCTTGTAAGTGCCTTGATACAGGCTGTTGAGCTGTATTTTTCAATCGTGTCATTCCAGCGACTTCTTGAACTGGGAGTTCCCCAAGTAAAATAGGAACAGTCGCTAAGATTACTACATTCCTGAATAGCCATTCCTGCACCGATTTGATTCAGTGTAACAACAACAGAAAATTTAGTGCCTTTGCTTACGGCAACAGGTTCATTAAAATCAATCACATGATAACCAGCATAATCAATAGTGCCTTTCTGCGTAGTAAGGAGAGTTCCGCTGACGGGATTGCCGTCCTCTACATCTGCATAAACCGATACTATATAGGGGACAGAAGCTTCATTTGTATAAAAAGCCGCTGACGAAATAGTCTCATTTGATTTTGATGTAAAAATATTTGCCGCTGTAAAAGTTTCGTCTGAGTAATAGGGATAAGAACGTGGCTTAGCACCGTCATATTGATAAATATTATTATATGTAGATGTATCTGCTATTTCAAAAGATGTGATTTTTGAAAGTGATGTATCATAATAGGAAAGATAGAAATATCCGTCAATATGACGATTGTCACCCCAGCTGTTTTTTATTATCCATGCACCGTTTCCCAAAGGAACATCGCCTTTAAAATTGCTTTTGCTGTAATTATCGTCCCAGCCGACAATAGTTACTGCATGATTAGTTTCATATATATTACTATTATAATAAGCTGCATAAGGATAATACTGACCACTTATATGCTTTTCATCGTCATCGTAATAAGAACACATCAAAGCACCTGTATTCATAAGATGCTGTTTGATTGATTCACGGTCGTCTGCATCAATATCGTCACTATTCACAAGATAACCGTAAGAGGTATACCGCAGACTTTCATCAACAGCCGGTCGTTCAGTAACAGGAGGAGCGTTTTCTTCAAGCTGAACTCCGCTCCACCTTGCCAAAGTAGCCCTTGAACAATAAGCGTTTCCGCCATAATCATAAGCACCGTTTTTCAAATCGGTATTGCCACGACTTTCACCGTCGCAATAAAGCGGGTCGTTTATATCCGTACTTGCTTTACCCTGAGCAAACCATGTAAGATGTGATTCAGAAAGGTCTATAGCCTTATCAGCCAGCCCGTTCATTATCATATTGGATTCAGCCGCCGCCATAACGGCATGAGCCCAGCAAGTTCCTGTATCTTTCTGACTCTTTACAGAAGTCACATATCCATAATCACGCAAATCAAATTTAGACGGCAGTGCAGGTGCTTTATCCCTTTTTTCAGGTATAAGATTAGGTTCTATTTCATTTCCGTTTTCGTCTACATAATAAACAGGAGTAAGACCATACTCAGAAGTTTCCCCCTCTACAACAGAGATTATATTCGGTTCGGGAATTTCCTCCTTTGTATCAGAAGAAGGAACAGAAACCGCATAGCTCGGAATACTTGAAGAAACTAAAGTTCCCGAAAGAATGGTAGTAACCATCTTTGAAAAAATCCGATTTATTTTTTTCATAAATAACACACTCCTTTATTTAAGTTGTTTTAATTAGCATTTCTGCATTAAAGGCAACTCTATACATCTCAATTTAATTTTTTAGTTATTCAAGATTTTCTGACTTATATCCGCTTCTGATATACCTTTAATTACCATATTTGTTTATTACAATTATATCAAAAAATCATAGTA
>DETU01000041.1 GCA_002362175.1 Ruminococcus sp. UBA3280 | reverse complement strand
AATGTTGTTTTTTGGCTTAAAAGCTTGATAAATGAAAACAGATATGTTATAATAAATAAAGTATTGTAACTCAACAAAAAATACGGAGGTTACTTATGAATATCAGAGATTTGATTGAAATGGAGTGTCCGTCGTGCAAAACGGGTATTTATGCCGACAAAAATGCTGACCACTGGTACTGCGGACTTTGCGGTAAAAGGATTGACCTTAAAGCAGCAGCGGAACTTCAGGAAAAAGAAAATAAGCTGAAAGCAAAAGAAGCTGAACTTAAAATAAGGGAAAACGCTCTTAAAAAGAAAGAAGCTGAACTCAAAGAAAAGGAAAATCTGTTGAAATTGCTTGAAACGGGTGAAGAATTGGCTAAACCGTCCGCACCGTCAGGACCTACTTTCAAAGCCTCACCTATGGCGGAGGGAGAAGTTCCGAAACTCAACAGACCTGATACGGTTCTGAATAATCCCGAAATGAAATTCACTAATCTTGCATCAGATGCAAACAAAAAGCCTGAACCTGAAAAGAAACCTGAACCGATTCAGACACCCGCTCCTGTACAGGAGAAAAAGTCTGAACCTGTTGCACCTGTAAAGCCTATTCAGGAAAAGAAACTTGAAACTGTTCCGACACCTGTAGCTGAACCTGCACCAAAATCTGAACCTGCCAAGGAAAATCCGGTTAGTGAGTTTGGTGAGGAGAAGAAGGACTCAAAGAAAGAATTTGAAATGAACGAGCATACGCTTGTAAAGTACAATAGTACAAATGTAAATGTATCAAAAGTACATATTCCTCTTAATGTATGGAGAATAGGACCTGCGGCTTTCAAGGACAATAAAAATATTACTTCTGTAGTCTGCGGTGACCATATAAAAGAAATCGGAGATTCTGCTTTTATGGACTGTACCGAGCTTACCGAAGTAAAGCTTTCTGATGATTTGAAGAAAATCAATTACAAGACTTTCAATGGCTGTACAAAACTGAAATCAATTACAATTCCTGAAAGAGTTGATGAGATTATGTGTGATTCAATGGTATGCGGTCTTGAGGAGATAATTTTTGAAAATCCACGTACAACGTGGGAGCAGGCAAGCAATTTTGCGGACGCTTCATTCTCGGTTGACAAAAACGGCAACGGTAAAGGTGTAAGCAGAATTATTTTCAGGGGAACTGAATACAAGGCGGTTGATGTTTTCAAACACGGCTGTCTTTCAAATTATTTCAAGTCAGTCGGACTTTGTCAGTACTGCGGAAACAAGTTCAGCCTTTTCAACGGCAAGTGTCCTGTTTGTAAAATAAAGAAAGATTATTAAGGAGTAGAAATGAAGTATACACAAGGAAAATATTTAATATTAAAGAAAACTGCTTTAGCACGTGAAATGTACAGCTTTATAATAGCGTGTCCCGAAGTTGCAGAAGTTGCGGTTGCAGGACAGTTTGTACACATAAGAACAGGAAATTTTACACTCCGCCGTCCTGTTTCAATATGCGGAATTGACAGAAAAAAGGGTACAATCCGTATTGTATTTGAGATAAGGGGAGAGGGAACAGCTGAAATTGCCAGACTTAATGAAGGTGGACTTATTGATATGCTCGCACCTCTCGGACACGGTTTCACAGTGAATCCCGATTTTAAAAAAGTCGTTCTTATCGGCGGAGGAATAGGTACACCGCCCATGCTTCCGCTTGCCGAAGCTTACGGAGAAAAAGCCGTTGCAATTTCTGGTTTCAGAAGTGCGGACGCTGTTATTTTACAGGACGATTTTAAAAATACAGGTGCGGAAACTGTTCTCTGTACAGACGACGGTTCTCTTGGAATACACGGTTTTGTAACACAGCCTTTTACAGAACTTGTCGGGGAAGGCTGTATAGATGCGGTTTATGCTTGCGGACCTATGCCCATGCTTAAAGGTATTGCAAAAATTTGTAAGGAAAACAATATCTTCTGTGAAATTTCGCTTGAGGAGCGTATGGCTTGTGGAATAGGTGCTTGTCTTGGCTGTGCCTGCCGTACTGTAAGAAATGATGAGGAATATTTTGCACACGTCTGCAAAGACGGTCCTGTTTTCAATGCTGAGGAGGTACTTTGGTAATGGCTGATTTATCTGTAAAAATATGCGGTACTGAATTTAAGAATCCTATAATTCCTGCTTCGGGTGTTTTTGGTTACGGCAGGGAGTATGAAGAACTTTTCCCGTTGGAAAAACTCGGAGGTATCGCCACAAAGGGTACTACACTTAATCGTCGTGCAGGAAATCTTGCTCCGAGAATTGCCGAAACACCGTCAGGTATGCTTAATTCTGTAGGACTTCAGAATCCCGGTATAGACCATTTTATTAATAAGGAACTTCCTTACTTACTTGAAAAAAATACTGTAATACTTGCAAATATAGCAGGTTCTACCGTTGAGGAATGTGTAAAGGTTGCGGAAAAACTCGAACCGACTGACGTTCATATGATTGAACTTAATATATCATGTCCGAACGTAAAGCAGGGCGGTGCGGCATTCGGCACAAGCTGTGATATGGCTTCTGAGGTCGTAAGACAGGTAAGAAAAGCCACTGCAAAACCGCTTGTTGTGAAACTTTCACCGAATGTAACAAGTATAACTGATATTGCAAAAGCTGTTGAAGATGCAGGTGCAGACGCAGTTTCACTTATAAATACACTTCTCGGCATGAGAATAGATATAAATACAGGTCGTCCGATTCTCAGGAATAATGTAGGCGGAATGAGTGGTCCTGCTGTATTTCCGATAGCGGTAAGAATGGTATGGCAGGTGGCAAACGCTGTAAATATTCCCGTAATCGGAATGGGTGGCGTTTCAAGCGGACGTGATGCAATAGAGCTTATGATGGCAGGAGCAAGTGCCGTGCAGGTAGGTGCAGCAATATTCACCGACCCTTATGCACCCGTCAGAATTATTGATGAAATGAATGAATTTCTTGACAGTAAAAATATATCTTCTGTATGTGATATTATCGGTACAGTAAAACCGTGGTGACGTGAATATGATAATAATGTCTGTTGATTTCGGTGATTCAAGAACGGGAATAGCCGTATGCGGAAAAAGCGAGATGATAGCTTCACCCGTATGTGTAATATCGGAAAAGGATTTCAATAAATGTATAGAAAAAACCGCTGTCCTTGCGAAAGAACAGCGGGCGGAAGAAATAGTTGTCGGATATCCGAAGAATATGAACGGAACTATAGGTGAAAGAGCGGAGAAGTGCCGTCTGTTTTCGGAAGAACTTTCAAAGCTTGTTGACTGTCCTGTAAAACTGTGGGACGAACGCTGTACAACCGTCTCGGCACATAATGCCCTTAACGTTACCAATACGAGAGGTAAAAAGCGTAAGGCTGTTGTTGATGCTGTGGCGGCGGTTATAATTCTTGAAAGCTATCTCGGTTACCGACGTAATACTTCTGCTACATAATAACTGATTTTATATCGTCGAGCAGATGACCTGCGGCTTTCAGTGTTTTTCCTGCGTCTTTTTTAATGCTGTACTTTTTTACAGGTGTTGCTGTAGAAAGGGCATAGCACGCAAAACCTGCTATTGCTCCTACAGCAGTACCTTTTGCAATTGATTTCATGTTCATATCAGTCTCCTTGAAAATACCGTCTTTACGGCTGACGGTTAGCCAAATCACCGAATAGTTTCGGTATATTAATATTTTTTGCCGTAAATCTTATATTATACATGGTGAAACAAAATGCATAATCTTAACATTGTTCTTGTTGAGCCTCAGATTCCACAGAATACGGGCAATATTTCCCGAACCTGTGCGGTAACGGGTGCAAGGCTTCATCTTGTAAGACCGTTTGGTTTTGAGATTACCGACAAGCATCTTAAACGTGCCGGTCTTGACTACTGGGACAAGCTTGATATAACTTATTATGACGATTTGGAAGATTTTTTTGAAAAAAATAAAGGCGGAAACTTTTTCTATTTTACGACAAAAGGTAGAAATGTACACAGTGATGTGGAATATCCCGATAATTCATATCTTGTTTTCGGACGTGAGGACAAGGGACTTCCCGAAAAACTTCTTTATAACAATCCTGAAAACTGTGTAAGAATACCGATGAGAAACGAACTGCGTAGTCTTAATCTTTCAAATTCCGTTGCTGTAGCGGTGTATGAAGTTCTCAGACAATGGGAATATCCTGACCTTTCACGTGAGGGCAGACTTACAGAATACGAATGGTAGAGGAGGAAAATAATGAGTAAAATTATGATTGTTACGGATTCATGCTGTGACCTTGATAAAGAAACTATTGAAGAACTGGAAATAAAAGTTCTTCCTTTTACGCTGACACTCGGCGGTGAGAGTTTCAGGGAGATTTTTGACAAGTCAACTCAGGAAGTTTATGAGATGATGTCCCATACCGACGAAATCCCGAAACATTCACAGATACCCCCCGTAACTTTTGAAGAAACTTACAGGGAACTCTATGAACAGGGTTACACCGATATTATTTCCGTATCAATAAACAGTCAGGGGTCGGGTACTTACAATAACTCGATTATCGGAAAAAATGACTTCTTTGAAAATAATCCCGATGCAAAGGAAAAGATAAGAATTTTTAATCTTGATTCAAAGTGCTATACTATTTTTTACGGTTATCCGATTGTGGAAGCGGTCAAGAAAATCCGTAAAGGTGCGGAAGCTGAGGACATTGTGGCATATCTTGAAGAATGGTTTGATGTATGTGCAATTTATGCTGTTCCTTACAATCTGAAATATGCGAGAAAATCAGGAAGAATTTCCGCTGCCGCTGCTTTTGCGGGTGAACTTCTTGGACTGAAACCGATTATTGAGTTTGCCGACAACGGTACAAAAACAATTGACAAAATAAGAGGCGAAAAAAATATCGTTTCCAAACTTGTTGACTGTGTTGAAAAGAGAATGACTCCACAGACACCCTATATAATAGTACACGGTCAGGACGTGACTCTTGCTAAAGAGGTGGAAAAGGAACTTTCAAAAAAAGTCGGACGAAAAGCCGAAATGTTCAATCCGATAGGTGCAGCGGTTGCGTCGAATATCGGACCTGACGTTGTCGCCGTACTTGTCCGCCGTAAAGAAAAATAATAAAAAGGGAACGTTTTCAAGCGTTCCCTTTTTATATAAAATTACTGCTTCTTGTAAGAATCAATCATTTTCTTTACCATGTTACCGCCGATTGAACCGGCTTCTCTTGAAGTGAGGTCACCGTTGTAACCGTCCTTGAGGTTGATGCCGAGTTCGTTAGCAGATTCCATCTTGAATCTTTCGAGAGCCTCTCTGCCCTTCTGTGTCATACCACTGTTATTATTGTTGTTATTGCTGTTGCTCATGATTAAATTTCTCCTTTGAAAAATTGATTTATTGATGCCGTGATAGTATTATGACACATCATAAGCAGAATATTTATGGTAATTTATTCCTCAAAATCGTATTTGTCAAGAAAGTTATGAATACCGTTATTGTCCTTGTAAGCTATAATAGTATTGAGATTTACATTTTCGACACTGCGGAAAATATTTTTTTCAACCTGTGGATTGATTTTCTTTAATTCTGCGATAAGATTTTTTATTTCGAGTCTTTTGGAGACTGAACGTCCGTCGGGTTCGCAGGTTGTACAGTTTTCGGTGAATCTGCACGCACATTGTATAAAATGCAAATCATTATAGTCTCTCCAGTGTTTTATGTCGGATTCACGGATGAGATAAAGCGGACGGATAAGTTCCATTCCCTCAAAATTCGTGCTGTGGAGTTTCGGCATCATTGTCTGAACCTGTCCGCCGTAAAGCATACCCATGAGAATGGTTTCAATAACGTCGTCGAAATGATGACCGAGTGCAATTTTATTACAGCCGAGTTCTTTCGCCTTATTATATAAGTATCCTCGTCTCATTCTTGCACAGATATAGCAGGGATTTTTTTCAATATTGAAAACAGATTCAAAAATGTTCGATTCAAAAATATTTATCGGAATTGACATTGATTCGGCATTTTTTTTGATTATGTCAAGATTTTCGGGACTGTAACCCGGATTCATAACGAGAAATTTAACTTCAAACGGAAATTTATCGTGACGTTTCAGTTCCTGAAAAAGTTTTGCCATCAGCATTGAATCCTTACCGCCCGAAATACAGACCGCAATTTTGTCATCAGGGTTTATCAGCTTATATTCGTTTATCGCTTTTGTAAACCTGCACCATATTGATTTTTTGAATTTTTTACGCAGACTTTTTTCAACGTCCTCTGTAATATTGCGGTCTTTCATCTTTATACCGAGCCATTCAACATAACCGCCTGTAAGGTTGTAAGCGTCAAACTCCTTTTCACAAAGTCTTTCGGCAACTTCACGGCTTATTATTCCGTTTTTACAACATATTATTATTTTTTTGTCTTTTGGGAGTTCAGCCGAAAATATATCTTTCTGTGGAATGTTTACCGAGTTTTTTATATGTCCGTATTCAAAGGCAGATTCGTCACGTATGTCAATTACCATGTATTCATTTTCAGGCATATTTTTCAGAATTTCGGCTGTTATTTCTTTTGTCATTAAATCACCTTTCTACAAAAAAGGACGGCTCAGAAGAACCGTCCTTTAAAAAAGCTTGTCCTGTATTAATGGATTAGCCGAGTTCAGCGAAATACTTGATAGTTCTTACCATCTGTGATGTGTAAGAATTTTCGTTGTCGTACCATGAAACTACCTGAACTTCGTAAAGGTCATCAGCAATCTTGGAAACCATTGTCTGAGTAGCATCAAAGAGTGAACCGTACTTCATACCGATAACGTCAGAAGAAACAATCTGGTCTTCGTTGTAACCGAAAGAAGCAGAAGAAGCAGCCTTCATAGCAGCGTTGATTCCGTCAACAGTAACGTCTGCACCCTTAACAACAGCTGTAAGGATAGTTGTTGAACCTGTCGGAACAGGAACTCTCTGTGCAGAACCGATAAGCTTGCCGTTGAGTTCAGGAATTACAAGACCGATGGCCTTAGCAGCACCTGTTGAGTTAGGAACGATATTAGCAGCACCTGCTCTTGCTCTTCTGTAGTCACCCTTTCTGTGAGGACCGTCAAGAATCATCTGGTCGCCTGTGTAAGCGTGAATTGTTGACATGATACCGCTCTGAATAGGAGCATAGTCATTAAGAGCCTTAGCCATAGGAGCGAGGCAGTTTGTTGTGCATGAAGCAGCAGAAATAATCTTATCTTCAGCTGTAAGAGTATTTTCGTTTACGCTGAAAACGATAGTGGGGAGGTCATTGCCTGCGGGAGCAGAAATAACAACCTTCTTAGCACCTGCATCGATATGAGCCTGTGCCTTAGCCTTTGAGCAGTAGAAACCTGTACATTCAAGAACTACGTCAACGCCGATTTCACCCCAAGGGAGTTCAGCAGCGTTAGCCTTTGCATAAATTGTAAGGGTCTTGCCGTCAACAGTGATTGTACCAGCTTCGTCATCAGCAGAAACAGTGTGAAGATTTTCACCAATCTTTCCGCAGTAACCGCCCTGAGCAGTATCATACTTGAGGAGCTGAGCGAGCATTGAAGGCTTTGTAAGGTCATTGATTGCAACTACCTCATAACCTTCAGCATCAAACATCTGTCTGAATGCAAGACGACCGATACGGCCGAAACCATTAATTGCTACTCTTACT